>JANXXW010000056.1 GCA_025350425.1 Rhodospirillales bacterium | reverse complement strand
AGAACGTCGCAATCGGCGGCGGTTAGCTGATCGTGCCGGCCGGCAACGACCCGGCCCGTCAGGCCGCCGCCTGGACATTGATACAATGGCTCACGAGCCCGGAGATTTCCGGTGGCTGGAGTCGCTTCACCGGCTACTTCGCGCCTGTCATCGCCGCCTATGACCGACCGGAAATGCAGGCCTATCTCGTGGAAAACCCTGACGCCAAGGTGGCGCTCGATCAACTCGTCTACGCGCAGCCCTGGTTCGACACCTACAACACCGTCGCCGTCCGCAAGGCGCTGGAGGATCAGGTGCAGGCGGTGCTGTCGGGACGGATCAAGGCCCCGGAAGCGATGGTGCTGGCGCAGAAGGCGGCGGACGAATTAATGCGTCCGTATGTTGAGAAGACAGCCCTTCGGCTTCCGGAATAGGATCGGAGCATGATCCTCGTTCAACTCACCGACCTCCATGTCCGCCCCGAGGGCATGGCCGCCTATCGCGTGGCGGAGACCAACATGCTCACCGAACGCGCCTTCCGCGCGGTGGCGGGGATGAAGGTAAAGCCCGACGCAGTGGTGATTTCGGGCGACCTCACCGATAACGGGCTGGTGGACGAATACCGGGTGCTCGCCGACATGTTGCGGTGCAACCTGGATCACGTTCCGGTCTATCTCATCCCCGGAAATCACGACCGCCGCGACGTGATGCGGGCGGAGTTGGGCACTTGGCCAGGGGTTAATTCCGACCCCGATCTGGTGCAATATACCGTCGAGACCCTTCCAGTCCGTCTGGTTCTGCTCGACACGCTGGTTCCCGGGGCAGGGCACGGCGAACTCAGCCCCAAAAGCCTCATTTGGCTCGATACCGTGCTGCGTGCCCGGCCATCGACCCCCACGGTCGTGGTAATGCACCATCCGCCGTTCATCTGCGGTATCTCGCACATGGACAGCATCAATTTACGAAATTCAGCGGCCTTCGCCGAGGTGATCGGGCGTCATCCCCAGGTCGAACGTATTTTGTGCGGCCATCATCACAGGCCGATCACGGCGAGAGTCGGCGGAGCGATAGCTTCGATCTGCCCATCGGTCGCTCATCAGGTGGAACTGGAACTCCGCCCAGGCGCGCCGGGCTTCTTCGTCATGGAGCCCGCAGCGTTTCAGATCCATATCTGGAACGCTGCGGCAGGCATTGTATCCCACATGGGCTACGTCGAGGCCTATCCAGGCCCCTATCCCTTCGTCACCGACCCCGCCTATCCCGGCAAGTAGGCGACGCTACTTCGGCACCGCTGTCGAATTGCGACTCTGCGCGGGCGGGATCACCGGCATCGGGTAGGCCCCTGGTGCCGGTTTCACCGTTCCAATGCCGGGATCAACGTTCGGTGGCGTGATCACCGAACTACCCGCACCCATCGTCGGGCTCACCATTTGCGGACCGCTGCCTTGGGCGCTTACGCCGGGCATCCCGGTCGATGGCGCATCACGCATCGTTGGCGGGTTGGCGGTCGAGTTGGTCTGCGCGCCGGCGGCGACAACTGACAGGGCCAAAGCAAGCAATACCCAGGGAAGCATCGATGGACGCTCGGCTTGACGCGCAATGGCGCGGGCTCGGGGAGCGCGGGGATTATTCCTCATATGAAAATTCCAGCCTTAATTTGTGCTGTATCGAACGTTTGCGCGTGGGGCTCGATTTACAACCAGCCGAATGAGCGCTTGGCGCATTCTTAGATGTTCGCTATTTGTTCTAAATGACATATGCGGAACTCCAGGTCACCAGCAACTACTCCTTCCTGCGCGGCGCTTCCCACGTCGAGGAGTTGCTGTTGCAGGCCAAGGCGATCGGGCTGCCCGCCATCGGCCTGGTCGATCGCAACTCGCTGGCGGGCATGGTCCGGGCGCACCAACGCGCGCGGGAGGTCGGCGTCCAGCTTGTCGTCGGCTGCCGGCTTGACCTCACGGACAGCCTGCCCGTGCTCGTCTATCCCACCGACCGTCCCGCCTATTCCCGCCTCTGCCGCCTTCTGACCATCGGCAAGAGGCGGGCGGGGAAGGGGGCCTGCCATCTCGAATGGTCCGATCTCGTGGAATACGGCGAGGGCCTGCTGGTCGTGCTGCTGCCGGACGCGCCCGACGCCTCGCTGGCCGACAGCCTCGTCCGTCTGGCCGCCGGCTTCCCCCGCCGGTGCTATCTCGCCCTCACCAATCGCCGCCGCCCCGGCGACCTCGTGCGCCTGCGCCGCCTCGCCGACCTCGCGGAGGAGGCCGATGTCGCAACCGTCGTCACCGGCGACGTGCTGTACCACGTGGCCGAGCGCCGCATCCTCCAGGATGTCGTTACCTGTATCCGCGAGGGCTGCTCGATCGACGATGCCGGCTTTCGCCGCGAGCGTTCTACGGACCGCCATCTGCGCCCGCCCGAGGAGATGGGCCGCCTGTTCCGTCTTTTCCCCGAAGCCGTCGCCCGCACCCTGGAAATCGCCGCGCGCTGCACCTTCTCGCTGTCCGAACTGCGCTACCAGTATCCCGACGAGGCCGAACGTGCCGGCGAAACCCCGCAGCAACTGCTCGAACGGCTGACCTGGGAAGGCGTGGAGTGGCGCTATCCCGGCCGGCTCTCGCCGCGCGTGGCCAAGCAGCTGCATCACGAACTCAGCCTCATCAAGCAGCTCGATTACGCGCCCTACTTCCTGACGGTGAACAACATCGTGCGCCACGCCCGCTCGCTCGACATCCTGTGCCAGGGCCGTGGCAGCGCCGCCAACTCCGCCGTCTGCTACATGCTCGGTATCACCTCGATCGACCCCGTGGTGTCCGACAGCATGTTGTTCGAGCGGTTCGTCTCCGCCGAGCGAAAGGAGCCGCCGGATATCGACGTTGATTTTGAGCATGAGCGGCGCGAGGAGATCATCCAGTGGATCTACCAGCGCTACGGTCTCCAGCGGGCCGCGCTGTGCGCCACCGTCATCCGCTACCGTGCGCGCGGCGCCGTGCGCGAGGTCGGCAAGGTTATGGGCCTGAGCGAGGACGTGACGGCGGCGCTGGCGTCCCAGGTCTGGGGCTGGAGCGAGGAGGGGGTGGAGGAAAAACATGCCGCCGAATTGAACCTCAACCTCGACGACCCCCGCCTGCGTATGACGCTCGATCTGTCACGCCAGTTGATCGGCTTCCCCCGCCACCTCAGCCAGCATCCCGGCGGCTTCGTGCTGACCGCCGACCGGCTGGACGATCTGGTGCCGATCGAGCCTGCCTCCATGAAGGATCGGCAGGTGATCGAGTGGGACAAGGACGACATCGACATACTGCGCTTCATGAAGGTCGATGTGCTCGGCCTCGGGATGCTCGGCTGTATGCGCCGCGCCTTCGATCTGCTGGACGAGCATCGCAACGAGCGCCGCGACCTCGCCAGTATCCCGCCGGATGACCCCGCCACCTACGCGATGATCCGCCGCGCCGACACGATCGGCACCTTTCAGATCGAAAGCCGGGCGCAGATGTCGATGCTACCGCGCATGAAGCCGGTGGAGCTGTACGACCTGGTGATCCAGGTCGCGATTGTGCGTCCCGGCCCGATCCAGGGCGACATGGTGCATCCCTATCTGCGTCGCCGGGAGGGGTTGGAGAAGCCCGAATACCCGACGCCGGAGTTGGAGCGGGTGCTGAAGCGCACGCTGGGCGTGCCGTTGTTCCAGGAGCAGGCGATGCAGGTGGCGATCACCTGTGCCGGATTCACGCCGGGGGAGGCCGACCAGCTGCGCCGCGCCATGGCGACGTTCAAGATCACCGGCGGCGTCAGCCATTTCCGCGAAAAGCTGATCGCCGGCATGGTCGCCCGCGGCTACACCCAGGAGTTCTCCGAGCGCACCTTCAAGCAGATCGAGGGCTTCGGCTCCTACGGCTTTCCCGAAAGCCACGCCGCCAGCTTTGCGCTGATCGCCTACGCCAGCAGTTGGATCAAGTGCCACCACCCCGACATCTTTTGTGCGGCCTTGCTGAATGCCCAGCCGATGGGCTTCTACGCCCCCGCCCAGATCGTGCGCGACGCGATCCAGCACGGCGTGGAGGTGCGGCCGGTCTGTGTGAACCAAAGCCGGTGGGACTGCACGCTGGAGAGTTTGGTCCGCGATCCATCCGGTGGTCAGACGCGGGGCGGAAAGCTTGCCGTCCGCCTGGGTTTGCGCATGGCCAAGGGCTTCTCCAACCCCGATGCCGCCGCCCTCATCGCCGCGCGGAGCGAACCGTACGACAGCATCGAACATCTGTGGCGCCGGAGCGGCCTCGGCGTGGGCGCGCTTGAACGCCTCGCCGAGGCGGACGCACTCGGCGCATTGGGCCTCGACCGCCGTCAGGGCCAATGGAAGATCCGTGGCCTGGCCGACACCACGCTCCCCTTGTTCGCCACCCAGCGTGAAACGCCCGAGCCCGAGGTGGTCCTGGTGCCCATGACCGGAGGGCGGGAGGTAGTGGAGGATTACCGCAGCGTCGGCCTCACTCTGCGCCAGCACCCGGTCACGTTCCTCCGCACCGAGTTGAAGCAACAGGGCATGATCGCCTGCGCCGACCTGCCGCGTACGCGCGATGGCCGGCGCGTCGTGGTTCCCGGCATCGTGCTCGTGCGGCAGAAACCCGGCAGCGCCAAGGGTGTCATGTTCATCACCATCGAGGACGAGACTGGCGTCGCCAACCTCGTCCTCTGGCCCGACCGCCACGCGGCGCAGCGCAGTTTGGTGCTGTCCGCCTCCATGCTGGCCTGCCACGGGCGGGTGCAGCGCGAGGGCGAGGTGACGCACGTGATCACCG
>JANXXW010000035.1 GCA_025350425.1 Rhodospirillales bacterium | reverse complement strand
TATGGTATATCCATGCGCGCCACTCCTATCGCGCCGACGTCGAGACGGCGCTGGCGCAGATCAATATCCACGTCGATACCGACAAGCCTGATGCGGATACCGTTGCGGCGCGCGCGGCGCGGTTCAGCGTGCGCCATGCCGAGCGCATCCGGCGTCTCACGGCGAACGAGCAGCCGAAAGCGATGGTTACAGCCGAATACCTGACCGCGTGCATCCGCACTCGCTTAAATGCGGAAAGTCTTGTGCTGGTCGAGGGAATTTCGAACTACACCTGTATGCTCGACCATCTGATGTCGATCCGGCCGGGTGGCATGTTCACCAGCGGCGGTGGCTCGCTCGGCTGGAACGGCGGCGCCGCAATCGGGGCCAAGATGGCGCAACCGGAGAAAACGGTGTGGGCGCTGAGCGGCGACGGCTGCTTCATGTTCTCCCAGCCATCGACGGTGCATTGGATGGCGCGGCAGTACCGCACGCCGTTCATACAAGTGGTGTACAACAACCGCGGCTGGAAATCGCCGATGCTGTCCGCGTTGGCGGTGCATCCGCACGGACATGCGAGCCGCGCCAACGAGATCGGCGTCACCTTCGATCCCCCGGCTGATTACGCCGGCATCGCGGCAGCGGCGGGCGGGGCGTTGGGCATCACGGTGCGCGAAGTGGACGAAGTGGAACCAGCTCTCGACGCGGCGCTACGGGCGGTGCGCGAGGAGGGCCGGTCAGCGGTGCTGGACGTGTGGCTGCCGCATCTCTGAGGCTATGGGCGGGCCGGGGGAAATGACACCGCATCGCCGCCGGTCTCGCCCGCGGGCACTTTGCTCGTTCTAAAAGCAACTTCCGTCGTCTGACCGAAACTCGCCAGTCAGTCCCCATCCCATTCCACAAGCACACATGAAACGGGATGGGGATCGTCTGACGTTAGAAACCCAAGACTACGTCGGTGCCCAAAGTGAACACATCGCGACGATTGCGGTCGCCGTACGGACGGGAATTGTTGAGCGCCCGGTCGTAGCGCAGCTCGGGCCGGATCAACAGGGCGGCGACGGGCGCTGGGAGCCCCTCAGGCTTGTAGGTGACGCCGAGCGTGAGTTCCGAATAGGTGGTCGGCTTCGCTGCGGTGATGAAGGTGCTGTAGCTGCCGCGCTGGAAGTTGATGTAGTCGCGGTTGTTGTTCGGATTGGAGACGAAGAAGTTGTTCTGATCGCGGAAGACTTCGGCTCGTCCGTTCAACGTGAACTGATCGTTCAGCGCGTAAGCGACGTATTGCGCCGCCCCGAACGCCTCGGCGCGGTATCCGTCATCGCGAATGTAGTTCACCTCGGTCGTAAAGGTCAGCTTGTCCGTTGCCTTGTAGACCACGGCGAGGTCGTTGAGGTAACGCAGGCCGGCATTGCCGTAGGGCGCCGGCACGTTGCTGGGGTTTTCCACGCCGATATGCGTCAGCGCCAGCACGGTGAGATTGCCGCCAAGCATCGTGAGACCGACGCCAGCGATGTAGCCGGCATAGCTGTTGTTGTCGGTAAACGTGTTCACGCCGGTATCGACGCCGCCATACAGGTCGACCATCGGCGAAACATGCGCGATGGCGAGGCCGCCACTATGCTTGAACGGCAGGCCGTAATTGTAGATGTACGACTTCGAATAGAAGGCGTTGCCCTTCGGATCGATGACCTCGACGCCGAGCGGCGTCGGATAGATGCCGACCTTGAGGTCGATACCACCCTCGATCACCGGGATGCGGACTGAGCCGTTGGCCTCGACCACATCGAATTGATTGCGATCATGGATCAACTGGTCGAACACGCCGATGTTGTGAATGATGCGTGCGTCGGAGCCGTACATGAGTTGCAGCTTGAAGCCGAACTCCCAGCCGGTGGCGGTGGTATCGAGGTCGCGCGAGGCGGTCACCAGGAATTGGTTCAGGACCGGCCGATTGCTCTTGTCGGTGAACAGCTGGCCGAAGTTGGTCTGGTTTCGGGGATCGTCGGTGTTGCCGATGATTCCTGCCTCCCCCTGGAACGATAGCTTGATCGCGCTGGCCCATTCGCCGAACGTGGCGGGAGCCACCCAGGGCTTTGGCGCCTCGGGAGCGGCCGGCGTGGTTGCCGGCGGCGTGACGCTCCCGGTCGCGTTCGTGGGCGCGGTCAAGATCGGCGCCTGGGCATGTGCGGCCATGGCATAGCCAGCCGTTACCAAAGCAGACGCCAGCGCAAGCGTGGCGCGGCGCAGTATAAATCCATCGAAGTTCGGCATCGTTATCCCTTTGCTCAACGTACGCCGTACGCTCGTCCGACATAAAGAAGCTATACGCCTTCGTCGTACACGCGAAATCACGGGAGAGCGACATTCAAGAACCGTGCCGCCTGCGAAATCAGGTCGCGAGGGCGGCGAGTTCCTTGGAAAGATCGCGCTGCGGGCGGGCGCCGTAATGACTGATGACCTCCGCCGCCGCGATGCTGGCAAGGTGGCCGCAGGCAGCGAGGCCGCGTCCGGCCGTCAGCGCCGCCAGGAACCCCGCCGCATAGGCGTCACCCGCGCCGGTGGTGTCCACCACCTTCGTCGCCACCGCCGCCACCTCGACCGTCTCCGCACCGCGCAGCACCAGGCTACCCTGTTCGCTGCGGGTCAGCGCCGCGAGTTCTACGTCCTGCCGGGCCATGGCAGCGGCCTGGTCGAACTCGTTACGCTCATAAAGGCTGCAGATCTCACTTTCGTTGGCGAAAAGTATGTCGATATGGCCTGCCACCAACTCGCGGAACGCCGCGCGGTGGCGATCGACGCAAAAGGCGTCGGACAGCGAAAGCGCCACGCGGCGGCCGGCGGCGTGGGCGGCGGCGGCGGCCTTGCGGAAAGCGGCCTGGGCCGCCGGGGGATCGAACAGGTAGCCTTCGAGATAGGTGACCTGCGCGGAGGCCACGAGATCAACGTCCACTTCCGCCTCGCCCAACGACACGCAGGCGCCCAGATAGGTGTTCATGGTGCGTTGCGCGTCGCGCGAGACGAGGATCAGGCACCGCGCGGTGGGCGCCCCGCCGACCAGCGGCCGGGTTGGGAAATGCACCCCGGCAGCGCCGATGTCGTGGCGGAACACCCCGCCCAACTGGTCGTCCGCGACCTGCCCGATATAGGCGACGCGAGCGCCGAGTGCCGCGGCCACCGCGCAGGTGTTGGCGGCCGAACCCCCGCTGGTCTCCTGGCCGGGCGGCATCGCCTGGTAGATACGTTCCGCCGTCTCCGCATCGATCAGCGCCATGCTGCCCTTGCGCATGTCATGGCGGCTTAGAAAAGACTCCTCCACGGGCGCCAGCACATCGACGATGGCGTTGCCTATGCCCAGTATGTCGAACCGGGCGTTGGATGCTGGCGAAACCATGATGAAACTCCGATGAGATGCAGCGCTCGCCCTACACGCGCCTTTATGGGGCCGCAACCCGTTGCGCGCTCACCTACGGGCGACGATCCGGACCAGACCCAGCACAGGACCACCAAGCCGCATGAAGCTGCTCGCACCCGCCTCCCGCGCCCTGGCCCAACTCGACGATCCCGCATTCGTCGCCGTCGTCCTCTGGAGCGTGGCATGGTCAGCGCTCGCATTCGTGCTGCTTGCGGGCGGCGCCACGTGGGGCGCCCATGAAGGCGTGGTGGCGCTGCACGGGGCGGGATGGCTGGGATGGCTGTTCGGCGTGCTCGGCGGGGCAGGGGCCGCGTTGCTGTCGGTGTGGCTGTTCGTGCCGATTGCCGCCGTGATCGCGACTATGTACTGCGACCGCATCGCCATCGCGGTGGAACGGCGGTTCTACCCCGCCGATGGGCCAGGACGCACGGCACCGTGGGGCGAGCAGGCCAGCGAGGCCTGGGCACTGGGCAGCCGCATTCTGCTGCTGCAACTGATGACGCTGGCGCTGAGCCTCGTGCTTCCGGGGATCGGCTCGGTGCTGGGCTGGCTGGTGGCCGCCTTCGCCGTGGGGCGCGGCCTGTTCGTGGCGGTGGCGATGCGGAGGATGGATCGTCCCGCCGCGCTGGCGCTATACGGTCGGCTCCGGCTGCCGGTGTTGGCGCAAGGGGGACTGGTGGTGGCAGCCAGCCTCGTGCCGGTGGTCAACCTCGTAGCACCCGTGCTCGGCATCGCCGTCATGGTGCATGTGCTGCACCTCGCACGCACGTGAGTAAAGTTTGGCGGGTTGTGACCCAGCCACGGCCTGTGTTAGGCCACCTGCCGAGTTCACTTGGAGGCGACGGAGACTTCGTGTTCAAACGACGCAAGCCCGACGAGGCGCCGGCCTCACCTTCCGCGCCGTCCGACGTTCCGGCGACCGTCGATCCATCCGTCCATCCGGTTGATAACGGTCTCGGTGTCCCACCGTTCCGGCCTCAGTCGATTCCGCTTCAGATTCCAATCCAGACACCAAGAGAGATGCAAACCATGGGTCGCGCGCCTTTCCCCACCAACCCCGTTTCCGGCCCGACCCCGCAGCCCGTGCCATCACCCTTGCCCACCGGCCAGCCGATGCAGCGCCCGTCGCCGCAAGGCGGCCGTCCCGCCGCCGAGCGCCGCACCCTCGTGGTTGGCCGCGGCATTAGCGTACAGGGTACTGTGCAAGATGCCGAGCGCCTCGTGGTCGAAGGCACCGTCGAGGCTTCGATGATCCATGCGACCGAACTCGCGGTCTCGCCAGGCGGCATGTTCAAAGGCGAAGTCGAGGTCGAGGACGCCGAAGTCGCCGGCACCATCGACGGCACGCTGACAGCGCGCGGCAACCTGATTGTCCGCTCTACGGGCCGCGTTCTGGGTACCGCACGTTGCCGGCGACTCCAGGTGGAAGATGGCGGTCACATCACGGGCCGCATCGAGATGCTGACCGAAGGCGCGCCCAAGGTGCCGGGCAACGACGCGGCCTAGCTAGCGATCGAACGTTGCGTGCCGAGGGTGCCTACGCTGCGTGGGCACTCTTGGCACGCTGCTTGATCGTGTCCGCGAGGCGCACGCCCAGTGCCACGATCATCTGGGTCGGGTTGGCATGGCCGGCGGTTGGGAACACCGAACTGCCCGCAATGTAGAGGCCGCGAATGCCGTGGACCTGGCAGTAACGGTCAACCACTCCTTCGCCTGGATTATCCGCCATTCTCGTCGTGCCGATATGGTGGGCCACCTCTCCGAAACTCGGCGGGAACGGCGCTTTGTCACGAACCCAGTCCTCCAGCACCGGAGCCGGCACGCCGATCCGGGTGCATTCCTGCGCCACCAGTTCGGCAGTACGCCGCACGGTTTGTTGCTCCCGATCGTTCACGCACCAGTTGACGCGTGAAATCGGCGTGCCGTGACGGTCCACGCGGTCTGACAAGGTGATGCGGCTCTCCGGATCGGGGAGCTGTTCGACCGTGCAGTTCAATTCCAGGCGCGCGAGTTTCCGCGGAATTACCTGTCCACTCACGCCGCGGTACATTCCCTTCACGACCAAACCGAGGTTAGAGGCGATCGCCATCGCATCTCGGCGTACCTGGGTGCCCCGCCGGCGCAAGATGCGCTGGAGCGCGCTCCAGGGATCGTCGTGCATCACGATCTCGCTGAGCCAGACGGCGCAGTTCAACAAACCCTCGCGTTCCTGCACCTGCGGACTGAGCCGCAAGCCTCGGCAAAATAGGTATGAGCCCTGCCCGGTTCCCAGGAAATTGAGGCCGAAGTGATCCCCCAACGCATTGACCCGACGATGGTCGAATGTCGCGACGCCGCCTCTCGGGTGGTCCATCAGGAACCGTCCCACCAGATCGTGGCCGTTGCCGAGCCCACGGGCCGCAACCTTGTTAGAGGCCAGCAGAAGGCGGGCATTCTCAATCCCGCCGGCGCAAAGCACGACCACCGGGGCGGCGATGGTCCGGCGCGCGCCATCCGGACCGACAATCTCGACCCCACGGGCCGAGTTGACCGTCGGGCCAGCGTCGATCTGCACGACCGAGGCGTTGAGGAATACCCGGACATTATCCGAGGTACCCTGCAATATGCGCTTGCCGAAGCGCATGGAATCATAGCGTCGCATTGCATCGGTGCTGAATTGCCAGAAGAATGGCAACACTAGGCTACCGTCCATCACGTTCTTGGCCGGCGAGCGCCTGAACCGCCGGGGCGGGCCGGCTTCCGTAAAGCCGCGGCCGATGCCCAGCCCAAGATGGGCAGCGCTGCGGTCGAGGTAGGGATCGATCTCATGCGATCCGATCGGCCAACCGGAATGCGGCACCCAGGGCCGCCGCGCATAATCCACCTCGTCAAAAGGCGCGCACCGCCCGGTCCATATCTGGGAAGCCCCACCCAGGCCACGCGGGCGTACGAGAGATTGATTCAGTTCCCTGGAGACGCCGACGTTTTCTATCTCGCTCAGCGCGTCGGCGTCAGCCTGAGGGGCCAGGCCGCCACTTTCGACGACAATTACGCGCAACCCGCTTCCCGCCAGTTCGCTTTGAAGAGTCGCTCCGGCCGGTCCGCTTCCGACAATGCAAATGTCGCATTCGAGTCGTTCGCCAGGTTCCACACTCGTTATATCGGAGATACGCAAATCGAGGGGGTTTACCTCTGTTGTGGACGGTACGCGACAGACATCGGGATGTGCCAACAGTTACGAACCCAAGCGGTTGCCAAGCGATGACCTGTATGGCTCATATTCCCAGGGATCATGCCTTACCAAAAGGCATGATCCCTTGCTGGTTCGTGGCAGGATGTTGGTTGGGAACGATCAGGCTGGGATGCGGCCAAATAGGCACTATGCCGCGTCTACGGTCCTGCGTTTCTTGGGTGGAATAGCGGGAACCGTGACGGTCGGGGTGTCATCCGGACTGGCCAGCGCAGCCAGCAGGGTCTGCCGCAGCACCGCGAGCTTGCGGTCGTTCTCGACTTTTAGTCCGAACACATCCTTCACGTAGAACACGTCCACCGCGCGCACGCCGTACGTGGTGACATGGGCGGAGCCGATCTGGAGGCCCTGATCGCTGATCGCCGCCGTCACGTCGTGCAGCAGGCCTGGGCGGTCGCGGCCATTCACTTCCAGCACTGTGTAGGTGTTCGACGCGTGGTTATCGATCACGACCCGTGGCGGCACATGGATGGCGCGCATTCGCCGGCCGAGCAGCGCGCGCGACGCCTTGCGGATTTCGCTGGCAAGACGGAGCCGGCCCGACAGTGCCTGTTCCACCAGCACATATAGCCGCGCGAGGCGGTGCGGCGCGTCGAACGTGCCGCCGGCGGCGTCCTGGATCCAGAAGGTGTCGAGCGCCATGCCGTTGGTCAGCGTGTGAATGCGGGCGTCTACGATGGAGGCGCCGGCGACCGCGAGCGCGCCCGCGATGCGACTGAACAGGCCGGCATGGTCGGCGGCATACACCGTGACCTCGGTGACCGCGCGCGCCGGCAGCGGCTGCGTGTCCACCGTCAACGGCGCGTGGCGGGCCTCGGCACCACGAATCAGGCGGGCGTGGCGTAGATGTGTTTCGGGATCGAACGAAAGCCAGTACCCGGCATAGCCGAGGCCGAGGAATTTCCGCACCTCCTCCTCTGGCCAATCGGACAGCAGCAGCGCCACCGCCTCCTTGGCGCGCGATACCCGTACGTCGCGTTCGGTGGTGGACAGGCCACCGGCCAGCACTTCAGCCACACGCGAGAACAACTCCCGCAGCAGCGTCGCCTTCCAGCCGTTCCACACCTTGGGCGAGACTGCCCGCATGTCCGCGACCGTCAACACCAGCAGCAGGCGCAGGCGCTCGGGCGACTGGATGGTGTCGGCGAGATCCATGATAGTCTTTGGATCGTCGATGTCCCGCTTGAACGCCGTCTGGCTGAGCAGCAGGTGGTGCAGCACCAGCCATGAGACGCTCTCGGTCTCCTCCGCCGAAAGCCCCAGCGTGGGACCGACCTCCAGCGCCAGTTCGGCGCCTAGTTCCGAATGGTCGCCGCCGCGCCCTTTGGCGATATCATGCAGCAGCATCGCCACGTACAGCGCCCGCCGGGACTGCAGGTGATCAACGAGGCCCGATGCGATGGGGGCGATTTCGGAAAGCTCGCCACGGTCGAGCGAGTTCAGCACGCGGACTGCCTCGATCGTGTGCTCGTCGACGGTGAACACGTGGTAGGTGTCGAATTGCATCTGGCCGACGATGCGCGCCCAGTCCGGCAGGAAGCGGCCAAGGAAGCCGGTCTCGTTCAGCACGGCGAGCCAGCGCGCGCCATCGGCGTGGTTGGTCTCGCCGCTGCCGCCGATCAACAGGTCGACGAAGATGGCAGCGGCCCGCTGGTCGCCGCGCAGCAAGATGGCGCGGCGTTCATGCCGGATAAGCGCACGCATTGCCAGCGGATGCAGCTTGACGTCGCGGTCCCGCGCGACCTGGAGAATACGCAGCATCTGCACCGGCTCGTCGCGGAAGTCCCGGCCGGGCGCCGAGAGCAGTTGCCCGTCAGCCAGGATGAAGCCGTCGGCCAGCAGCGCCGGATCGGTCTGGGCCGACACCGCCGGCGGACCCAGGGCCGCGCGCGTCAGAGCGGGCTCCATCACGTGCGTCAGCCGCGCCACTTCACGCGCGGTGAGGAAATAGTGGCGCATGAACCGTTCCACGCCATCCTGCCGGCCATGGCGGGTATAGCCCATGCGGGCGCCGACCACGGGTTGCAGGTCGAAGGTGAGGCGCTCCTCCGCGCGGCCGGCGACATAGTGCAAGTGAAAGCGGAGCGTAAACAGAAAATCCCAGGACCGCATCGCGAGGCGCGCCTCAGTCAGCGTCAGGATATTCGCGGCCGGGCCGGAGGAGTTGGCGAGATCGATCATCCCGGCGGCACCGAACACGTAGCGCGCCATCCAATACAGCGTTTGCAGGTCCCGAAGGCCGCCGCGGCTCTCCTTGATGTTGGGCTCCACCACGAACGGGCTGTCGCCATAGCGGCGATGGCGCGCGTCTCGTTCGGCCCGCTTGGCGGCCAGGTATAAGCCCGTGCCGATCTCGATGCGCTGGGCGGCGAAACGCTCCTCGAACGATTTGAACAGCCCCAGGTCGCCAGCGACGTGGCGGGCATCGAGCAACGAGGTGCAGATGGTCGCGTCCCGCCGCGCCTCGGCGAGGCAATCCGGCACGGATCGGGTGGCATGGCCGACCTTGAGGCCGAGGTCCCACAGGAAATACAGCATGAACTCGACCGCACGCAGGGTGGCAGGGCGGGGTTCGTCCAGCGTGATGAATAACAGGTCGAGGTCGCTAAACGGCGCCAGTTCGCAACGGCCGAAGCCGCCGGTGGCGTTCAGCGAGAGCTTGTCCATGGCCTGCTCGCCGCCGTGAACCTGGCAGGCATATTCGAACAACACCTGGAGCAGGCCATCGGTGAGCGAGGAGAGGCGGGCCGCCGCCTTCAACCCAGAGAGGTCGCCGCGTTCAAACGCATCGCGCACATCAGCCTGTATGCGGGCGAGGTGGCGGCGAAAGATGCCGAGCGCCAGATCGCGCGGCACGGGAATCGGCAATGTGCTGTCGCAACTCATCGCCTCGCGAAGGAGGTCTGCAGCGGCAGGGGCGGCGGGCAACGGGATGGGTGCTAGCATTGGTCCGACAACAATGCGTCATCGTCCCTTGTCACCGCAACAAGCGCGCGCAAACGATAGATAGCGGCATGGGCCTCACGGGGGCTAATCTTATCCGGATCTAGCTCCGCAAGGGCGTCACGCAAGGGGTCGACTTCCTCTGTGAACCCCTGCGTGCTCTCCACAACGGCTTGCGCCGCCGCGAACAAAGGAAGGGCGCCTGCATCGGTCAAACGCCCGGAGCGGCCCTCCAGGGCCGCGAGAAGGGTAGCGGCCCTTTTCACCACAGGGTCGGGAACTCCGGCGAGGCGCGCGACGTGAACCCCCCAGCTTCGCCCGGCAGCACCTTCCGCAACCTCATGCAGGAACACCACATCGCGCCGCCACTCCTTCACGCGCATGCTGTGTGGGCGCATCCGGGGCAACTCGGCGGTGAGCTGGGCCAATTCGTGGAAATGCGTGGCGAAGATGGCGCGGCACCTTGCCGTGTTATGCAGCGCCTCCAGCACGGCCCAGGCGATCGCCAAGCCATCCAGCGTCGCGGTGCCGCGGCCGATCTCGTCCACCACCACAAGGCTGCGCGGGCCGGCCTGGTGCAGGATGGCAGCGGTCTCGGTCATCTCCACCATGAAGGTGCTGCGCCCGCGCGCGAGGTCATCCGAGGCACCGACGCGGGAAAACAGGCGGTCCACAATGCCGATACGGGCGCTGGTCGCCGGCACCGGCAGGCCGGATTGGGCGAGGATCACCGCCAGCGCGTTCTGGCGCAGGTAGGTGGACTTGCCCGCCATGTTGGGGCCTGTCAGCAGCAGCAGCCGGCGGTCCGGCGACAGGTCGCAGCCATTCGGGACGAAGGCGGTGGACCCGGCCAGGGCCGCCTCCACCACGGGATGGCGGACACCTTCGAGCAGGAACGCCGCGTCGTCGGAAACCACGGGGCGACACCACGCGCCCCCTTCGGCCAAGCGGGCGCAGGATTGCGCAACGTCCAGCGCCGCCAGCGCGTCGGCGCACCCGGCGATGGCGGTCTGCTCGGCCAGCGCACTGGCGACGAGGTGGGCGAACACGGCGCGCTCGCGGGCCGCTGCGCGATCGGAAGCCTCGGCGATGCGGCGGTCGAGTTCGCCGAGTTCGGGCAGCGTGAAGCGGGCGCCGTTGGCCATGCCCTGGCGCAAGGTGAGGTCGGGGAACTGCCGCAGAGCCTCGACGGCGGCGGCCGGGACCTCGATGACGTAGCCGAGTTGGGCGTGGTGGCGGATCTTGAGGCTCGCGACCCCGAAGCGCTGGGCGTAGTCGAGTTGGCGGGTGGCGATGACGCGGCGGCTGTCGTCCCGCAACGCACGTTCGGCGTCCAGTTCGGCGTCAAAGCCATGGGCGATGGCGCCGTCTTCCATCCGCACGGGCGCCGGATCGGTGAGGGCCGCCGCGAGGGTGGCGGGAAGATCGGACGCGATCCGAAGCGCGGCGTCGATGCCAGCGAGAAAGCCGGGCAGCGAACCGTCTAGCGCGCCGGCCGCTATTGCCGCCGCCCGTAATCCATCGCGGATCGCGGCGAGGTCACGCGGGCCGCCGCGCCCCAGCGATAGCCGGGCCAGGGCGCGGGCCATG
>JANXXW010000593.1 GCA_025350425.1 Rhodospirillales bacterium | reverse complement strand
GGTCTCCGCCGCTCCCGCCGGGTCGATCCCGTTCGCGGCACTTTGGCCGCATCCGGAGTTGGTGATGCCGGTCTTCTCGCTTTCAGCCGCGATCGGCATCGCCGTCCCGCTGTTCATCGTGACGATGGCATCCCAAAATGTTCCCGGAATAGCGATCCTGGCGGTCAACGGCTTCCGGCCCGTGCCCGGCCCGTTGTTCACCGTCACCGGCGCCTTCAGCCTGCTCGCGGCACCGTTCGGGGGCCATGCCGTTAATCTTGCCGCGATTACCGCCTCGATCTGCGCCAACGAGGACGCCCATCCCGACCCTGCCCGGCGCTACTGGTCCGCCGTGGTAGCCGGCGCGGGCTATGTCGGCTTCGGATTGCTGGCTGGAGCGGCGACCGCCTTCATCGGCGCCGCACGCCCCATTCTGATCGAAGCCGCCGCCGGGCTCGCCCTGCTCGGCGCGTTCGGCGGCGCGTTGATGGGTGCCGTCAGCGTCGCCCAGGACCGCGAAGCCGCCGTGGTGACTTTTCTGGTAACGGCGTCGGGCGTTACGTTCGGTGGCGTGAGCGGCGCGTTCTGGGGCTTGGTTGCGGGACTCGGCCTGCGGGAACTCACCCGGCGCATGCCTGCACGCTGAATCCGCCGCATCCAAAGGCGCGCACTCCGCGTTTGGACAGGAGTATTATGTCCTGAACGAGGTTCAAATGCGTCGCCTTCTGCTGTGCCTACTCGTGACTCTTCCACTTGGTGGCTGCTTCGGCCCCAATGCGACATTCTCCTGTGGTCCCATGGTCGGCAGTCAACGCATCGACTCTGATCTCTACCGCGTTCCGGCCACCACTGTAGGCACAGGCTATTTGCATTGCTGACACGGGCTTGCGGCGGAAGCGCAGGCATGGTTACCCTGGCTACATGAACAGCATGCGCATTCTCACGAATTGGTGGTGGCCCGTCCGATAACGGCGGCCATTGCGCGTGTTCACTTGGCCGCCTCGGGATTTCATCCAGGCGGCTTTCGTGTTTCAGACACGAGCTGAAGGGAAGTGTTCCGGGGTGCCGCAACCGGAGGGACTTCCCCGATGCGCTACATCACTGCCGGCGGCATCGCTGTCGAGCGCACTACGACTGACGCGAACTATCAGGCGGGCGCCCGCGATCTGGCGATCACGCTGAACCGCAGGCGTGGCGCGCTGTATTCGTCCAGCTTTGAATTCCCCGGCCGGTACACACGCTGGGACATGGGCTTCTCCGATCCACCTCTGGTGATTTCCGCGCAAGGTCGCGTGGTCAGGATCGAGGCCCTCAACTCACGCGGCAAGGTGTTGTTGGGGCCAGTGGCCGCGAAGCTGGCGACACTGTCCGAAATCGGCACGATATCCCAGGGCGGCGACGTCCTGTCCGCCGAAATCATTGCCCCGGGCGAGCGCTTCCCAGAGGAGATGCGAAGCCGCCAGCCATCGGTATTTTCCCTGCTGCGCGCTATCGCCGCCCTGTTCGCCTCCCCCGAGGACCGCCATCTCGGCCTCTACGGCGCGTTCGGCTACGATCTCGTGTTCCAGTTTGAGCCGATGCCGCTTCGCCTGCCCCGTGGCGCAGACCAGCGCGACATCGTGTTATACCTGCCTGACGAGTTGCTGATCGTGGACCACATGCGCCAGCACGCGGCGCTGCACCGCTACGAGTTTACAGTGGCCGGCGAGACCACGAGTGGCTTGGCGCGCGATACCGCCGACGCCCCTTACGTCGTGCATGGCAATGCTCCGGCCGAGGTCGAAAGCGACCATGCGCCCGGCGATTACGCCGCCATGGTCGAGCGCGCCCGTGAAGCCTTCGCGTGCGGCGACCTGTTCGAGGCGGTGCTCGGCCAGACCCTGCGGACCGCTTGTGCCGACGCGCCGAGCGTTCTGTTCGACCGCCTGCAGGTCGCCAACCCGGCGCCTTACGGCGCATTGATAAACCTGGGCGACGGCGAGTTCCTGGTGGCTGCATCCCCGGAGATGTTCGTCCGCGTGGAGGGTCGCCGGATCGAGACCTGCCCGATCAGCGGCACCATCAAGCGCGGCCGCGACGCGCTGGAGGATGCGGAGCGTATTCGCGAACTGCTGAACTCGTCGAAGGACGAGGCCGAGTTGACGATGTGTACCGATGTCGATCGCAACGACAAGTCGCGGGTCTGCGAGGCCGGCAGCGTGAAGGTGATCGGGCGGCGGCAGATCGAGATGTATTCGCGGCTGATCCATACGGTGGATCACGTCGAGGGCACGCTGCGTCCGGAGTTCGACGCGCTGGACGGTTTTCTGAGCCATGCCTGGGCCGTCACGGTGACCGGCGCGCCCAAGCGTGGCGCGATCCGCTTCATCGAGGCTGAGGAAAGATCCGCTCGCCGCTGGTATGGCGGCGCGATCGGCTGCGTGACCTTCGACGGCAACATGAACACCGGCCTGACGCTGCGTACCATCCGGCTGAAGGACGGTGTGGCGGAGGTGCGCGCGGGTGCCACTCTGTTGCACGACAGCGATCCGGAGGCCGAGGAAGCCGAGTGCCGGCTCAAGGCCTCCGCCATGTTCGCAGCCATCGCCGCCGGCAAGGCCGCGCCCCCTGCCACCGCGCCCGCTGCGGTGGCCAAATCCAGCCGCGCGCGCGTGATGCTGGTCGATCATGAGGATAGTTTTGTCCACACCCTCGCAGGCTACTACCGCGCGGCCGGCGCCCAGGTAGAGACGCTGCGGCCCGGCATGGCCCGTGCGGCGTTGCAGGATGGTCAGGCGCCCGACCTCGTTGTGCTCTCGCCCGGACCGGGACGGCCTGCCGATTTCGCGATGAACGAAACGATCGCGCAACTGTGTCTGTTGGGCGTGCCCGTATTCGGGGTGTGCCTCGGCCTACAAGGCATCGTGGAGTATTTCGGCGGGACGCTGGATGTGCTGGCCCGGCCCATGCACGGCCGGGCCTCGGAGGTGCGGGTGCTCGGCGGACGCCTGCTGTCAGGCGTGCCACCGAGCTTCGCGGTCGGCCGCTATCATTCGCTGCACGCCCGTCGCGTGGCGATGCCCGCCAGCCTGCTCGTCACCGCCGAGACCGACGACGGCGTAGTGATGGCGGTCGAGCACCGGAACCTGCCCATCGCCGCCGTGCAGTTCCATCCGGAGAGCGTCATGACGCCGTTCGACATCGGCGCGCGGCTGATCGCCGCCTCCCTGGCGATGGCCGATCAGGCGGAGGTTGGCGCGGACCGCGTCCCCGTGCAGATTGGCGGCGCATAAAAGGGGAAATCGCCATGGCCAAGGTCATCATCAGCTGCGCCATCACCGGGGCCATCGCCACGCCCAGCATGTCGGCCGCGCTTCCGATCACGCCGGCCCAGATCGCGCAATCCAGCATCGAGGCGGCCGAGGCGGGTGCCGCGATCATCCACCTGCACGCCCGCAATCCCGAGACCGGCGAGCCCGACAGCAATCCGGCCCTGTTCAAGCAATTCCTGCCGGTGATCAAGCAAAGCACGGACGCGGTGCTGAACATCACTACCGGCGGCGGCTTGCGCATGACGGTGGAGGAGCGTCTCGCGGCGCCGATGGCGGTGGCTCCTGAGATGTGCAGCCTCAATATGGGCAGCATGAACTTCAACATCTCGGGCGCCGCAGAGAAGCGCACCGAGTGGAAGCACGCCTGGGAGAAGGGCTATCTCGAAGGCACCGTTGACCACATCTTCCGCAACACCTTCGGCGATGTGGCGCGGATCGTGGAGATCATGGGCAAGGGCCACGGCACGCGGTTCGAGTTCGAGTGCTACGACATCGGCCACCTCTATAACCTTGCGCATTGCCTCGATAAGAAGATCGTCGAGCCGCCGCTGTTCGTGCAATCCATATTCGGCATCCTCGGCGGCATCGGGGCGGAGCCGCGCAACGTCATGTTCATGCGCGAAACGGCGGACCGGCTGTTCGGCAAGGATTACATCTGGTCGGTGCTCGCGGCCGGTCGTCACCAGATGGCTTTCGCCACCATGTCCGGCATCCTCGGCGGCAACGTGAGGGTGG
>JANXXW010000537.1 GCA_025350425.1 Rhodospirillales bacterium | reverse complement strand
CAGGTAGTAACCCGCACGATGCTGCTGGAAGGCGTTTGGGACTATCATTTCGATCCGCAGACCAACGTGATTGACGTGCATGTGTCGCGCCTGCGTCAGAAGATCGACAAACCATTCCCTCTGCCGCTGATCCATACGGTTCGTAACGCCGGCTACATGCTGCGGGCCGAACAACCGTGATATTGCTCGACGATGTCGTCGAGGTTGTCTGCTTCTGAATCTAGCCGGCCGGTCCCGGCACTACGTCTCATGCCGCAGCGGCTACTGGGGTCGGCTGGGTTTCGATTCGGTATCGCCTATGCCGCTCTTTTCAGCACCAGCGCGCTGGCGTTGGCGCTATTCCTGTGGTGGTCCACGGCCGGGCTGATGGAGCGCCAGACCGACGACGCCATCAACGCGGACTCACTCGGCCTTTCCGAGCGGTATCGTGAGGGCGGAACCGTGGCGTTGCTGGAAACAATCAACCAGCGCCTGGTCGGCAACATCGACCACGACGCGATCTACCTGCTGGTGGACCCCGCAATGCACCCCATCACCGGCAACCTCGAACGTTGGCCGTCAGGCGTGGCGATGGATCAGGCATGGATCGAGCGTCCATTGGAACGAGATGGCCGGCGCAGCCTCGCGCGCGTGCACCAGTTCGAGTTGGCGGGCGGCTATCACCTGCTGATCGGGCGGGACGTGCAGGTGCGTTCCGATATGCGGCATCTGCTGACCGACGCATTATTCTGGGCCGCCGCGATCGCCGTGGCGCTGGGCATGGTCGGCGCCTGGGCGGTACGCGGCCTGCTCGGTATCGCGATGGCCGAGATCTCGGTGATCGCCGGGGCGATCGGGGCCGGAGACCTCACCCGCCGCGTGCGCGTTACCGGCCGGGGCGACGAGTTCGACCTTTTGGCCGAGACGATCAACGACATGCTCGATCGGATCGCGCAACTCATGGACGGGGTGCGTCAAGTGTCGAACGCCATTGCGCACGACCTGCGTACCCCCATCGCCCGCGCCCGTGCCCGGCTGGAGGACGCAGCGACCCACGCGACCGGCGAGGCCGATCTGCGGGCGGCGCTGGAGCGGGCGCAGGCCGATCTCGACGGTATCACGGCACTGTTCCAAAGCCTGCTGCGCATTGCCGAGATCGAGGCTGGCGCGAGGCGTGCTGCCTTCGCCGCCTTCGATCTCGCTCCCATGCTGCTCGACCTCGTGGATTTTTACGGCGCCGTCGCCGAGGATCATGAAGTTTTACTTGAACCGATAATCCCGCTTCGCCTGGAGATGTTTGGCGACCGCGACATGATGCAGCAGGCCGTGGCGAACCTGTTGGACAACGCCGTTAAGTTTGCCCCACCCGGCACGCTCGTCCGGCTTTCGGCGACGCAGGATAATGGGTTCGTGCGGATCGTTGTCGCTGACCAAGGCCCCGGCATTCCCGAGGAGGATCGTGTTCGCGCGACCGAGCGGTTCTTCCGGGGTGAAACGGCGCGAAGCACGCCTGGCTCCGGCCTCGGTCTGGCTTTGGTGCAAGCAGTGGCGACGCTGCATGGTGGGACGTTGCGGCTGGAAGATGCCGATCCGGGACTTTCCGTCGCTTTGATGCTGCCATTTCGGGCAAGCGACGTTGATAGAACTCCTTCGCAGGAATCGAAACGAATCAGTCCGGCATAACCATGCACTTCGGTTCGTGCATGTCGTTGTCGTCTTTTAACGCTGGGTCCAGGTTGCCATCCCGGGGCGGTTGCCGGTTGCGATTACGCTTCGCGATACTCCAGCAGCATCAGCCCGATCACCACGAAGGCCACGGGCCAGACCCAGCCGGCGATGCGGTTGCCCGGTGGATCGAGGCGGATCTCCAGCCAGCGCGCCCACCCTGCCCAGATCGCGATCAAGGCCAGGGGCGTGTGCACCAATTCGACCAGCAGCGCGTCCTTCACGTTTGCGATGGCGTGGCTGTGCGTGAGCAACGCGGCGCCACCGATGGCGGTCGCCAGCGGAAACACCAACGCGGCACGCGGATTTGTCGTGCGGCCGGTGCGGACGCGCCATTCGAATACGCCGAAGATGATCGTCAGCAAGGCAAAGAAGCGGTGTTGCACCACCTCGGGATCGCGCAGGCTCTCTAGAAGGCCCTCGGTGCCGAGCGGCCAGACTTCCGGATCGGAGCGCAGCAGCAGGAACACCGCGAGGCCCAGGAAAACCAGCGGCCAGTGCCGCGCCCAGCGTTGGCCAGTGCGATCCAACAACGCGAGCACGCCGATCAGCACCACGAACAGCCCGGCCCAGTGGTGGTTGTACTCGGACCACGCAATGTCGGCCGCGTTGCGCGCGGGCAAGTCACCGGATCCCGGCACGAACGCTTTCTGTGGATGGCTCATGGTTTGCGCGGGCTCGGCGTCCAGCTTGGCCTGGAGTGCCGGCAACGCCAGCACGTCGTGGTTCGGTGAGGTAAGACGCGGCCATTGCGGCGCGTTGCGCTCGACGATCTCGGCCCAGCTTACCCGGTCCTGCGTGAGATCGACCGCCGGGGGCACGGAGGTAAGCGAGGCGGCGGCGAAAAACAGGCTGAAGCCGATCCCGATTTCCACCTCGGCGAACCGCTTCATCCTGGCGACAGAGGTCGCGGGATCCCGGCGCAGGCGCTCGACCACCATATAGTTGCCCAGCCCCAGCAGCAGCAGGGACGCGAACAGCGCGATCTTGGCGCTCACCATCACGCCGTATGCGGTGCCATAGAAAGCGTCGAGCGATCCCACGAAGAACACGCTCAGGGTGGTACCCGAGACCAGGATGCAGGCGACGCCGATCATGGACATGCGGGAGAACCGCACCCCAATCAGTCGCCACGCGGCGCCGTCATGCACTCGCGCCAGGGCCGAGATGAACACCGGGATGCCGCCGATCCAGATCGCCGCGCCAAGCTGGTGCAGCCCCGCCACGATCAGGAGCGGTAGCCGGTCGTCGAGTCGCGCGGCGGCGTGGGTGGTCATGGTGGCCGCCGCCAGTTCGATCGCGGCCAGGATCAACAACGCGGCTTTGGGGCGCTCCCGGCGGAACAGCAGGATAGCGATCAGCGTGGCGGCGGCGATCTTCACCATGCCCGAAATCGCGAAGTTGGCCACCAGGACGTTGCCAAGGTTGAGATCGACGGTATCCACCAGCACGGCGGATTGCAGCGCCACGGTGGCGCCCTCGCACAGAATGAGGGCCAGGGCGCTCCAGGCGGCGATAAGCCGCGTGTCCCGCTCGATCGACGGCCCGGCCGGCCCGATACGCGCTGACAACGGACCGGCGAGAAACAGGAGGAAGAAGACGCCGCCCAGCATCATCGACTGGGCAACGATGGTCAGCCCATGGATGATGATGCTGAGATAGCCAAAGATATCGATCAGCAGGCTCATCAGGGCATGGTCACGGTGAAAGGCACGTCGCCGCGGGTGATGTGGCCGTCCACCGCCAGCACTTGCCAACGCAGCACATAGGCGCCCGGCGACAGGTTTGCCGAACTGTTCAACACGTCGGGCGCGTCGGCCGTGGTGATCGGCAATATGGCTTGGGAGTGGTCCGGGGCCGTGAGTGTGAGGCGGGAGCGGCCCTGGTCGATACGGCTATTGTAACGCAGGTGGAAATCGAGGTGACCGGCGGGCAAGGTCGCGCCAAGGGCCGGACTACTGCCGACAAGGATGGCATGGGCGTCGGCGGGTTGAGGGAGCAGCAGGGCGATCAGGGGCAGCAACGTTAAAAGCAGCCGCAATGTAGGCTCTCCAAAATAAGGGCGGTCTAGTCGCGTCGCGATTTGGCCGCAACGCTAGGAAAGACGCACCCGCCAAAATATGACATTGGCGGCGCGCAACGGTTTGGCGACCGGCAGCTACCTAAATCCTTTTTCACCTATCGGGCCGGTTCGGCCAAATTGCGTGCAGTTTGGCGTATGGCGCCTTTCGCATACAATGTGTCTTCCCGAGGGACAGCCCGATGAAGCGTATTGCCGCCGCCTGCCTGTTACTCGCCGCCTTCGCGCACGAAGCGAACGCGGTAGAAATTACCATACCGGTTCTGGTGCCGCTGACGGGATTCCTCGCGACCGAGGGCGCCAGCCAACGCAACGGCGCGATACTGGCGATGACCACCCCGCCCGCCGGCGTCTCCGTCACGTATGATGTCTCCGATACCGGAGTGTCGCCCGAAGTCGCGGTGAATGCGCTGGAGCGGGCAGCGGGTGAGGCACCGCTCGCCATTGTCGCGCCGATGTTGGGCACACAGATGCTGGCAATGTTGCCGGTCGCCCTGGAATACAAAACTCCGTTGCTCACCATTTCGGGCACGGCGGCGATCACGCGGCAGGGCAATCCCTATGTCTTCCGCTTCTTTCCCGACGACGCGACGACCAAAACCGCGCAGGTGCGGTATGCGCTGGAGTCAAAGGGCGTGAAGCGTCCGGCGGTGATCTACCAGACTACCGCCTATGGCCAGAGCGGCCATGCGGAGATTCTGAAGGCGCTGAAGCGGGCCGGAATCCCGCCTGTCTACGAGGAGGCACTGGACGTATCCGTGAAGGACATGACGCCCGTGCTGGCCAAGGCGCGGGCCGCGGGCGCCGATGCGCTGTTGCTGCACCTGCATAGCGGGCCGAGTGCATTGCTGCTGAAGGCTGCCGCTTCCGGCGGGTACCGGCTGCCGATTATTGCCGGGTCCGGTCTGTCGCAGCCTTCCGCCGTCGACCTGCTGGAACCGTCCGAGTTGGCCGACGTGTGCGCCGAGACCAGTTCCTCGCCGATCTCGGCCGAGACGCCCGCCATGCGGTCCTTCCTCGACGCGTATCGACGCCGGTTCAACGCCGATCCGGACGGGTTCGCGGTGGCCCAGTATGACGGCGTCGGGATGGCGCTTGAAGCAGTGGCCAAGGGGGCGACCACGCCGGCGGCGCTCACCCAGGCGCTGGCAAGCACCAGCTATGCCGGCCTTGCCATGACCTACCGGAGCGATGGCCATGGTGACATGGCGCATTCGGCGGTGATCATCTGCTACGACGGCAAGACGCGCATTCCTACGGTGGTCGCCCACTACACGAACGACGCGCCGGACTGAACTCAGCGGCCAGCGTGTTCGCGCTCCAGCTCCTTTTCAATGCCATCGTCCTAGGGGCCGCGTACGCGTTGGTGGCGCTGGGATTTGTGCTGGTGCTCAACGCCACCGGGGCGGTCAACTTCAGCCAGGGCGACCTGGTGATGGTGGGTGGCTATGCCGGGCTGGCGTTGTTCACCTGGTATCCGGCGCCGGGCATCTTGCTGCTGCCGCTGGTGCTGCTGGGAATGGCGGCACTGGGGCTACTGGTGGCGCTGACAGCGTATTTCCCACTACGCCGACGCCCACCCGAAACCGTGTTCATCAGCACCATCGCGATCGGCATCATTCTGCAGAACGGGGCCAACCTCCTGTTCGGCCCGGAGCCGAAGCGCGCTCCGGCGTTGCTGGGCGAAGGTGAAATCCGCGTGGGGACGCTGGTATTCGGCCTGCAATCCATCGCTATCGTGGCGGTCGCCGCCGGGTTGATCGCCGGACTGCACATCTTGTTCTCCCACACGCAGTTCGGCCGCCGGCTGCGGGCCACGGCGCAGGACCGGGAGGTGGCGTCGGCCATCGGCATTCCCGTCGATTTTATGGTGGCGGCCACCTTCGCGGTCGGCGTGGCGCTCGCCGGCGTGGCTGGGCTGCTGCTCGCGCGAGGCTTCTTCGTGACGCCGACGGATGGCGCCAACTATATGCTGAAGGCCTATGTCGCAGTGACCATCGGCGGCTGGGGCAGCATCCCCGGCGCCGTCGTGGGGGCTGGCCTGATCGCCCTGTTCGAGGTGGTGTATCCCGCCTTGCCCGCCCTGTTTCCGGCTCTGGTTCCGGCCCTGGACGGCCTGCCGCTGTTCTCGCAAAACGCCAGCGTGATCGTGCTCGACGCGCTGATCCTGCTGATCCTGGTTTTCCGTCCGCAGGGTATCCTCGGGGCAGCCACCAAGGCGCGCGCATGAAGCGCCGTGCGGACGCGATCCTGCTGCTCGCGGTGGTTTGTTATGGAGCATACGCGTTCGCCACAGGCTCCAGCTACACGCTGCGTGTGTTCTCGGTGGCCGGAATCTACGCGCTGATGGCGATCGGCTATCAGTTCATCTTCGGCCAAGCTGGAGCGCTGGCGCTCAGCCAGGGGACCTTCCTGGGGATCGGGGCCTACACGTCCGGCATCCTCGCCCTGCGCTTTGGCCTTCCGTTCGATGCCGCGCTGCCGTTCAGCGTCGGCCTGCCCGTGCTCCTGGCGCTGCTGGTCGCCGTGCCCGTGCTGCATCTGCGGACGCACTACTTCGCCTTGGCCACCCTCATCGTCGGCCAGATGGCCTTGCTGGTGGCCACCGAGTGGCAGGATCTGACGGGCGGCGCCAACGGGCTTGGCGGCATCGACGGCATATCGTTGGCGGGCTTCCTGATCCGCCCCGGCTGGCCGCTTGCTGCTGCCGTATGGAGTGCCGTCGCTCTCGGCGGATCACTGGCCGCCTGGCTCACGCGCGGCCGGGCGGGCCACGCTTACGCCGTGCTGCGCGACCACCCCGCCGCGGCCGCCGCGATCGGGCTTGACGCGGCCCGGCTGCGGCTGTTCGCCTTCCTGCTCAGCGCGGCGTTCGCCGGGTTCGCGGGGTCCATCTACGTCCATGTCATCCGCGTGATCTCGCCCGACGTGCTGGGCTTCCCGCTGATGGTGACGTGCCTGACCATCGTGATGATCGGTGGCCGCTTCGGGATCGCCGGCGCGATCGCCGGCGCGGTCCTGGTGATCGAGTTACCGGAGTGGTTCCGCCCGCTGCGGCAATACTACCTGCTCGCCTACGGGGTCATTCTCCTGGCAGTGGTGATCGCGGCGCCCGGCGGCCTGATCGGGGCGCTCCGTCTGCTGCTGCCGGACCGCCGCGATCCGCTCCCGCCCGCCGCGATCCCGCTGTCGCTGCCCGCGATCGCGCGCGCGTCAGACGCGTCGGACGCGCTTCTCGACATCGCCGGCCTGTCCCGCCGGTTCGGCGGCGTGCGGGCGCTCGACGGAGTCTCGCTCACGGTGCGCGCCGGTGAGGTGCTCGGCCTGATCGGCCCGAACGGCTCGGGCAAAACCACGCTGCTCGACTGCGTGACAGGCCTGGCGGCCCCCGATCATGGCCACATACGCTTGGCCGGGATCGACATCACCGGTCTGCGTGCCGACCGTGTGGCCCACGCCGGCATCGCCCGCACGTTCCAGAATGTGGCGCTGGTGGATGCCATGACGGCGCTCGACTCGGTCGCAATCGCCCGACCAGGACGTGACCTCGCGACCGCGCGTGGTGAGGCGATGACGCTGCTGGACCGTGTGGGCGCCGCCGATATCGCCATGCACCCCTGCGGCGGCCTTGCCGGCGGGTCGCGGCGCCGGGTCGAGATCGCTCGCGCGCTGGCGCTCCAGCCGCGCCTGCTGTTGCTGGACGAGCCGGCGGCGGGCCTGAACGAGACCGAACAGGCCGACCTTGCCCGACGTTTGCGGGATCTCTCGCGCGACGGAATGGCGATGCTGGTGATCGAGCACGACATGGCGTTCCTGGCGCGGCTGGTGGACCGCATGGCGTGCCTCGACGGCGGAAGGCTGATCGCCGAGGGATCTCCTGCTGCCGTGCGGGGCGATGCCCGCGTGATCGAGGCGTATCTCGGCAGCAAGGGGCATTCCTCTCGCCCCCCGCAGCCAATGGGGGCAGGGATCGCGGTGCGTCGGCCGATCCTGTCCGTCCACGCCCTCGAAGTGCGTTACGGCGATCTCGTCGCGCTGCATGGTATCGACCTCGATATCCAGCCGGGCCAGGCCGTCGCCCTGCTCGGCGCGAACGGGGCGGGCAAGACCACTCTCATGAAGGCGATCATCGGCCTGCTTCCACCCGCCGCCGGCGATATCCGGTTTGACGGCGCGTCGATCGCTACGCTGTCCCCGAGTCGCCGTGCCCGGAAGGGGATCGGCTACTGCCCGGAGGGACGCCGGGTCTTTCCAGGGCTTAGCGTCACTGAAAATCTTGCCGTCGCCTGCTGGGGAAGCGCCGCCCAACGGCAGCATAAAATCAACGAGATGTTCGCGATGTTCCCGGCGCTTGCCGCGCGCCGGCATAGCCCCGCCTGGCAGCTTTCCGGCGGCGAGCAGCAGATGCTCGCGATTGGCCGCTCGCTGATGAACGCCCCTCGGCTGCTGTTGCTGGACGAGCCGTCACTGGGTCTCAGCCCGCGCCTGACCGACGAGGTGATCGACCGCATCCCCGGCATCGTCGCCACCGGCACGGCGGTGCTGTTAGCCGAGCAGAATGCGACCCGCGCATTGGGCGTATGCGACACCGCCTACGTGCTGGTGGGCGGTGTGGTCACTGCGCACGGTCCCGCCGCTGAACTCGCCACCAGCGATGATGTGCGAGCGGCTTTCCTCGGAGTTTGAGACATGCAGGCAAGGCGCCACGCCAGCAGACGCGCCGCCACCGGCCCCGGCGCGGAGATTACCCGGCCGCAACCGCCTCGATTTCCACTTTCCATTCCGCGCGTGCCAATCCGGCGACAACCAGCAGCGTTGATGCCGGCTTATGGTCACCCAGGAAGGCGCCGCGGATAGTCCGAAGCCTCAGAATATCGCCGGGGTCGATCAGATATATGGTCATCCTCACGATGTCCTCGACATCCATCCCGGCCGCCGCCAGCACACCGCCCAGGTTGACGAAGGCGCGTTCGGCCTGCGCTGCGAACTCGGGCGGGCAGGTGCCGTCGGCGTTCACGCCTACCTGACCCGACACATACAAAGTACGCCCGGCCTCGACCATGACACCCTGGCTGTATGGAAGCAGAGTATCGGTGCGCTCGTTCGGGTTAATTCGTTTGGCCATGCTGCCGCCTCCATTGCAACGGCACGTTCAACGCGTCAGGCCCGCGGTGCAAGCGATGATTGCTCATACTGCGCCAGCGGATCTGCTGGATCACAACAGGTCGCTGGCGCACCCGGCTGCATCCAGGCCTCCGCACCTACCGGTTTGCGGCGTAGGGTCAGTCAGCGTCGGGGTCGACCGGGTCGGTGGCGCCGAAAGCGCTTCGTAGCCAGTGCTTGGCAGTGCGTTTGTAACTTGAGAATTGGTGGAACAGCGCCAGGCGGACAACCTGGAATTGTTCGAGCACCACAATGCCGCATAACCCGGCGCGCAGATCCGGCGCCTCGGCGAGTATCTGTGCGAACGCTCGCGTCAACAGGCCGGGACCGGTGGCAAGCCAAGGGATGTCCTCGTCACCGCGATTGATTGCGGTTACGGCGAGGTCGAGGGCCCGGAGCAGCACCGGATGACCGGGACCGGCGGCCAGGAAATTGTTGCCCAGCGTGCCGAAATGCTCCTGCCACGCGACCAAGCTGGCACCTTCGAGCAGCACGCTCGAGACATGGCTCAGGCATCGGTCATCGGCGTCGATGTAGATGCCGCCTTCTCGCGCCAGATAGGCGAGGCGGAATATGTCGGCCTTCTGGGCTGCTGTGCTGCAGCGGATGAATGCCTGCACCACGGCCGGCGCATGGTTCTGCTTGAGGTAGCTGCCGGCGCTGGCGAGGTCCAGGCAAACGTGTTCGTAATCCGGATGCATGGCGCGCCAGCCCTGCATCATCGCGGCAATCTCAGCCGGTGGCTCCGCGTCGTCCCAGAACTGGATGATTCGAGAAGGAATTGCGCGATCGAGATCGGGCGCGGGCAGGCGCCCGAGATGGCCGGATTGGCGGAGCGATATGGCCAGTAACATCGCCACTGGCAGATCGTCGGGCGCCGCGCGTACCTTGGCCAGCAGCGACGTCAGGCGGGCTTCCGGCGCCAGTTCCAGCAGATCGCGCAGGGTCGCGGTCCGAGGCGGGTCAATGCGGAACTCGTCCCAGATTTGGCCAACATGGGTGCTGGACGGATTGAGCGACTGGCCGCGCAGCTTGTGAACGGCGGCGTCCAGGCGCAAGGCCTCGGTGGTGTGCAGGCGGCACGCGTCGAGGTCGCAGAGCAGCAGACTGACGCGGGCGAGTTCGGCATGGGCACGGGCCGCGTTCGGGTTACCGGCCAATGCCGAGGCATATTGCTCGCGCGCGCCGGTGTGATCCCAGCGCGCCTCGGCGAGCTGGCCGCGCAGTAGGCCGGCAAAGCCCCGTTCGATCGGGCCGCGCACGGGCGGATTGATCAGCAGGCTTTCGGCTTGCGTGAACAGCCCAAGCGTCAGCGCGAGTCGGACCTGATGCAGCCACAGGCCGAACTCCTTTGGCCGGGCGGCGGCGTCCAGCACTCCGGCGGCGGCATCCCAGGCGCCGTCGGCCATCAGGATTTCCGCCTTGCGCGAGAGCAGGTCGGTCGGCCAGCCATTCGCCTCCCCCACCGGCTCCAGCAAGGCCAGCGCTTCAGTTGCCCGCCCTTGCTCCATCAGCGCGCGTGTCGCCTGGAGCGGCGGCGCAACATGATGGGGATGCGCCTGGGCGGCGCGGTGGCTGAACGTCAGGCAGCGATCGTAATCCTGCGCCAGCCATGCCTGGTCGGCCAGGCTCAACAACGCGTCGAGGTTGTTGGGGTCCTTGGCCAGCACCTCTCGCAACATGCGCGCCGCGACATCGGGCCGTCCGAGTGCCCGCTGCTCCTCGGCCAGTGCCACGGCGGCCGGCGAAAAGTCGGGATGCGCCACACGGGCATGGGCGAAACAGGTCTCCGCCAGGACACGGTCGCCGATGGCGCGGGCGAGATGGCCACGCTGCATCAAGGCATTGAGGTCCTCTGGCCGCACGCGCAGCGCCGCCTCCACCAACGGCAGAGCCGCTTCGACTCGGCCCAGGTTGGTCAGCTCTCCGGCCGTTTCGAGCATCGCCTCGACATGCGTGGGATCGGCTGTCAGCGCCGCCATGAAATGGGATAGCGCCTCGGTCCGGTTGCCTCGTCGGCGGGCAAGGTGGCCAAGCCCGACCAATGCCCCGACATGGGCCGGCGCCCGGTCGAGCACGTCGGTGAACCATATTTCGGCTTCATCGAAACGATGCAGGCGAAGCAGATCGAATGCGATATCGATTCGAACGCCGATCTCGCTTGGATCGATTGCCGCCGCTTGCCGTGAAAGGGCGAGCGAGTTGACGTGATCGTTGGCGAAACGCGCGATTTTTGCCAGTCCGAGATTGGCGGCAAAGGATTTGGGTTGTTGCCGCAGCACACTGAGAAACACGGCACGAGACGCTGACCATCGCTCGGCGTCCAACAACAGGAAGCCCAGTTCCACACGCAGAGAAATGTCGGTCGGAAACGCAGCGACTGCGCGTTCCAGTTGAGCGATCGGCGAAACAGGCAACGCAACAAGCGCGGTTTTTGGCCCATGCGGCTGCATTGACCCAAAACCATGCTTTGGCGCAGCACTTTCCAGCGCAGACTTTTGGAGAATTGTCGGATCAGGCAGTGACGTTCATCTCCGTGTGGAACCGCTCGGCGCGGTTAGCGATCTTGGTGCGAATAGACGGCGGCAACTGGCGTGCGGCCTTCACACGGGGCAAATCCATCTCGGTCGTCGGAGCGGCACCCGACAGAGTTGAACGTTCGGGAAAGTTGTCATTCCGACTGTCGGCCACCGCTTCAAGGAAGCTTTCAGCCGGCATGTTCTCGGCTATGACCAACTCATGCGCGTCGAGTTCGACATGGTAGTAGTTGAACAGCAGTGGCATGTCCTTCTCGCGCAGGATCGACACGCCGTTTACCAGCGCGCCAGCATGGGCCAGGACGCCGTCCACCAGAATGGCGTGGCCCGGCGACAGCAGCAGGTCGCGCGACGGAATGTTCTCGGATAGCGCGCCAGCCTTGATGCGAACCTGCATGGCGCGAAGAGGATCGGCCAATATCGACGGTATGACAGTCGTGCCAATCCAGCGGATCGGCATCACGGCACCACCAGCCGTCACAACTGTCTCGCCCGCGCGGAGGTCATCGATAGTCCGCTCGCCCGCGGGCGTGAGCAGCGCTGTTCCAGCCAGGAAGCAAAACGGATTCGCCTGGGTGATGCCCAACTAGGTCACTCCGTTTCCGGACACGTTCTTGTTAACGGTCGAGGTATCCAACGTAGAGAGGGGCGGCGCTCCCGCGTTGACGACCATT
>JANXXW010000532.1 GCA_025350425.1 Rhodospirillales bacterium | reverse complement strand
ACTGGTAACCGATACTCTGACCCCCGTGATGCTGACCCGGCCGACCACGGCGTGGGTAGACGCGCTCGAGGCGCTGAAGATCGGCTGTGGCCCGATCAACACGCTGGCCCAGGTGTTCGCCGATCCGCAGGTCCAGGCGAGGGGCACCGTAGTGACGATGACGCACGAATCGACTCCAGAAGGAGTGCGTGTAATCGCCAACCCCGTGCGCCTGTCGGAGACTCCGGTCGACTACCGCATCCCGCCGCCATTGTTGGGAACGCACACCGATGATGTACTCCACGCACTCGGCGGGCTCGACCTGGCGGATTTACGCTCTCGCGGCATTGTGTAAGGCGGTTTACGCCATCACGCCCGCGTGAGACACACCGTTACCGCAAACCGGTCATTGTCCCGACGCAGTGTCGGGACCAAACTGATTGCGTCCGGAACGACCATGTTCCGCGAACCAGCCACGACACGACAAGGAAGCCATCACATGAAGTTCAAGCAACTCGCCGTCACCCTCCTTTGTGGCACGCTGATCGCGGCTCCCGCGTTCGCCCAGACGACAACGGCCCCCGCCGGGCTCGGCACGTCGCCAAACGGGCTCGTCGGCACCTCCACCAACAGCGGCGGTGGCTCCAACACCGCCATCGTGTCAGGCGCGCGCGGCTCGATTCCGACCCCGGGCTCGCCGGCCCAGACCATGACCAGCGGCCAGACCGCCACGGGCGTTCGCCCCGGTCCAGCCATGCCAGCGATGTCGATGACCAACATCAACACTGCGTCCACGGTCGATCTCGACAAGCTGCCGCAGATTGGCAAGGCCCGCGCCGCCAAGATCATCAAGATGCGTCCCTACGCGAGCACGGACGAACTGGTGAGCAAGAAGGTCCTGCCGATGAGCGTGTACAACCGCATCAAGACGCAGATCTCCGCGAGCTAATATCTGAGTGGGCACCGACACCGACCGGAAGCGGGAGGTGTCGGTGCTGAGCGTCGGCGGTCATGCCTTGGAGGCATGCCGCTGGGGCCTCGGCCATTCGCCGATTCTGGTGCTTTTGCACGAGGGCCTCGGTTCTTTTGGCCTATTGTGAGAGTTTCCGAGCGGACTGGTCTTGGAATGTTCGCATAGTCTCGACCGAGCTATAGCCGGTCGGACCCGCCGTCTCTTCCCAAGCTGTCGAACTATACGGACATCGAGTCCAAGATCGGCCGCGTGCGCTCGGCGTTCAAGCAAGGCGACCTCCGAACGCGGCTTGACCTGGAGGCGTCTGATCCAACCATGGACGTGATCCTCGAATTCATCACACGCCCCAAGGTTCACGACCAACCTGCACGATAATTCTAAGCATGGCTCGGCAACATCAAGTCTTGCATCCCGGCGTAAACAGATTGGGAAAAACGGTTATTAGAAACCGGGTAGATTTTCAGACCGACCCCGCGCACTACCGTTATTGGAAAATCCTGTTTGACGGGCCGTTGGCCGAACCGGTTATGGACGTCGATCCGGCCGGCGGATTGTTTGAGGGCTATGAGCTGAAACTCAATTCCTACGATCTCGGCGTCGACATTTAACTATATGATTCCGTCCGACGGGTCCGTTTCGAATACCCTGAGATTCGTGCGGTAGTATTAAAATCCGGCAAGGACGATGTGGTTTGTGCTGGCGCCAATATCCGAAACCTTGGGCGTGCTGACCTGAGCCCCTGAAACGCCTCCAATTTTGAGTAGAGTCCGCCGGACAGGAGGCGGACGATGAGGAAGTCAGGGTTAACTAACGAGACGTGCCTGTCCGTTGAGGATGCCTATGACAATTCCGGCTAGCGCTATCTATGCGCGGTCAGCGGCAGGTGGCGGCTACGAACTGGCGTTGGTTGCGGACCAAATCATGCTGATCGACAATCGTCGCTCCATCGCGTTGCTCCTGGAAACCGCGCTGTTAGCGGTCCTCCCCAGCACTGGCGGCCTTACCTGCGTGACCGATAAGCGCCGAGTGCGCCGCGACTTAGCCTACGTGTTCTATTCGGTCGAGGAATACGTACGCGGCAAGAAAGCCGTCGATTAACGGTTGGTCGATGAGATCGTGCCACCACCTCGATAGACGAAGGCCGTGCAGGCACGCGCGCTGGACTTCGCGGCGAAATCCAATTGTTCGGCCGACCTCGTGGGGATCCAAACGCGAGGCGCTTTTCTATGTCTTTGGTCTGCGCGGGTTGGAGTACGGTGTAGAACAGGTATTCACCGAAATCGGCCGCGAACATGGGATCGACTGGCTGACCTTGCGTGGCACGATGCGCGACCAGGGCCGCTACCACGTCGAAACATACTGATGCGGTTTAGGCTGGACCGACCACGCGGCCACCGAGCCAGGTGTTTAGAATATTTAGTTTGTTACCAAGGCAGACGAGATCAGCGCGACAACCGGGCGTGATACGTCCACGGTCGCGCAGGCCCATGCATGAAGCAGGCGTGGCGGTCGCCATCCGCAATGCGTCGCCCAACGGCAGGCCTACCATGTCCACGGCGTTTCTGACCGCATCGACCATCGTCAGGTGGGCTCCGGCAAGTGTCCCGGAATCATCGGTAAGTTTTCCGGCGCGCAGCCGGATGGTGGCGCCGTTCAGGTCGAACTCCCCGGTATCGCTGGCGGCGGTGGCCATCGCGTCCGAAACCAGGAACAACCGTGCCGGTCCAATCGCGGCATGTGCGGCGGCGATACTGATCGGATCGACGTGGAAGCCGTCCACGATGATGCCGGCATAGGCGGAGGGGTCCGCGAGGGCAGCCCCTATGGCACCGGGCGCACGCGATCCGAATTGCGACATCGCGTTGAAAAGATGTGTGAAGCCGGTGATCCCCGCATGCAGCCCCGCCCGGGCCTGATATGCCGTGGCATCAGTATGGCCCGCGAAAACCGTGACGGCGCGTGTAGCGAGCGCCCCGATGCGCGCGGCGGACACCCGCTCCGGAGCCAGGGTCAGCAACAGCGTGGAAAGTCCGCTCGAGCCTAGAAGTTCGGCATCCTCATCCGTCATCTGTCGCACACTCGTGGCCGGATGAATGCCGCGTCGGGCCGGTGAGATAAATGGTCCCTCAATGTGCAGGCCCAGCATCCCCGGCACTTTCTGCTCGACCGCCTTGCGGGCCGCGCTCAGGGCGGCGTCGATCTGTGGCCGGGTGCCGCTGATGAGCGTCGGCAGGATCGAGGTGGTTCCGACCGAAGCATGGGCGCCGGCGATGGCACGGACGGCGTCCACGTCGATCGCGTTGTTGAACAGCACACCGCCGCCGCCGTTCACCTGCAGGTCGATGAAACCCGGCACCAGCG
>JANXXW010000526.1 GCA_025350425.1 Rhodospirillales bacterium | reverse complement strand
GTGCGCAGTTGGTCATGCGTCGCATAGTGGAAGCGCTTGACGGTAGCTTCCTTGATGGTGCGGTTCATGCGCTCGACCTGCCTGTTGGTCCAAGGATGTCGAGGCTTGGTGAGGCGATGGTCGATGCCGTTCTGGGCGCAGGCATACTCGAACGCGTGTGCCCAAACAGGCTCGCCGCGGTCGAGCGCGAGCGTGATGTCGTCTGCCGCCGAGCAGGTTTCCTGGCGTGGTAAAGTGGCTACCGTTGTCGGTCAGGACGATGTGGATGCGATAAGGCACGGCCTTGATCAGCGCCCGCAGGAAGTCTCCGGCGACCCGGCGCGTGGCCTTCTCATGCAACTCGACGAAGGCAAACTTTGTGGTGCGATCGATGGCAACTAGGAAGTAGAGCTTGCCCTGTTCAGTTCGGACCTCGGCGATGTCCACGTGGAAGTAGCCGAGCGGGTAGGCTTTAAAGGCACGTTTATCGGGCTTAGACGACCGCCTCGTCCTCGATCGACAGAACGGTCGAGTTTGCCTCTTTGGGGCCGGTGGGACGGTCGGCGATGGAGCTGCGCTGCTTCAATTTGGCGACGGTCTTCTGGTTGATGCCGTAGCGCTTGGCGAGCCTCCTCAGGCTCTCTTGACTATGATGTATCGCTCGATGGATTGCCGCTATTGTTGGGGCGCAGCCGTGCAGAACTTGGCCCATAGTGCGCCCTTCCATTTCGTGGAAAAGAGTGAACCATCAAAATCTGAGATCAAACATCTAAGTGGCGCGGTGATACCAGTGGCCCGCCCGTCAACCGCTGCCATGGCGGCCATAGCAGCACTGCCCGTTAGTAGTCCGAGACGGTTCATGTTAGTGCCATTTCACGGTCATGAAGCAACTCGCGCCCGCGCAGATAGCGGAAACTGCCCCATTCTTAGTGTGGAGAAATGGCAGAGATCGGCGGTTTCGAGGCCGCTCGTACCCTACTGAACCCGCGACTAATCTGAGTTAGTGGTCGCTCAGCCCCATAGTACACCAGTGCAGCAATCGTAATGATCGCGGCAAGCACGCCCACCGTGTATATTCCATCAAGCAAAAGACTTTCCTCGCCACCCGCTGTAACCCAAATAATTAGGTTTAGAACCATAAAATGTGTCAAGTAGAGCGAAAACGAGATGCGTCCCAGCCAAACAACTGGGCCCGATGCCATGAAGCGACTGACCTGCCCGCGCTCATACGCCAGCGCCAATACCAGCATGGCAATTGGAAATATTGTCAGACTTGGCAAGACCGGAACTGAGCACATCGCCAGAGCCGCAAAAACCGAGGCGGTGGCGAGCACGGCGGCATGACGGCTAATCCAGCCAGCGCTGCTCATGAAAAGCCCCCCAAGAGCGGCTCCAGCAATAAACGCCGGAAACATCCGAATGATTGTTAAACGCCCAGTGATATTCCGCGTTGCAAAACCAAACTTGTAGCTCATCGCAACTAGTGCCAATAGACATAGCCCTGCCATGAATAAATACATATAGGGCAACCGAATACGATTTAATCCGAAAGCCAAAAGCGGGAACGCCGCATAGCCTATGATCTCGACACTAAGCGACCAAGACGGTGGGTTGATGGACCCGAAATCGGGTATAAACCATCGTTGGGCCAGCAGTAACGACTGGATGATTGCAGGTATGGTAAAACCTATTGGGTCAATAAAAGCCGGCAGGGTGATCGATAATGCGATTATCATTAATAAGACGGCAGCATTGAGCGGATACACGCGCCAGTATCGGGCGGCGGCATAATATCGCGTTCTAGTCCACGTTACGGTAACAAAATCACTGTGGTGGACGTAAAACAAGATGAAGCCCGACAGGACGAAAAACAGATCAACTCCGCGAAACCCTTCCGACAAAAGGGAAACACCTTTTAAGAACCTCAGCCGGGGTTGCAAGTTGGCGGCATCTTGCATGTGGTAAAACACCACCCACAAAGCTGCCACGCCACGCACGCCGGTCAGTGTTGAAATTGCTTTATTCAAGCGATGATGCCGACAGCTATTTTAAGCTTAACGTTCTATACCCCGTTCACGCAATAGTCCAGAACTCCGTTGGGGTTATGACACGCAAATTATCGGTAACCTCATCGTAGTAATCAACCCATTTCTGGAGTGCGCCCCTCGAGGTGGACAGTTTAGCTGATTTGAATTGCCCCCTTGCTGGGCTTCCGGAGAATGGAAGCCATGACAAAGCATCGATCACACAGCGCGGCGTTCAAGCGGCAGGTCGCCGAAGAGTTCATCGCCGGCGAAACCCTGCATGGTCTATCGCAGCGACACGACATCTCGCGCCAGCTGATCCGGATTTGGGTTGGTAAGTTTGAAGCTGGCGCCCTGGATGAAGACGTTCAAGCCGCCGACCTGATCCAGGAATACGAGGGTCGGGTCGCAGCACTGGAGCGGCTCGTGGGTAAGCAGGCGCTTGAACTCGATCTGCTAAAAGGGGCTTTGAAACACGCTCCCCGGCCGAAGAGCTCGATCACCTGCGTCGTCACCGGCCCTGTGCCCTGTCTGTCCAAAGAGGGTGTGAGCTGATGGGGCTCACGCGATCAATCTTCTACGACGCTGCCGCCGCAGCTTTGGATACTGGGGAGATCCTCGCCCGGATCGGGACAATTTACGACGAGTTCGAGTGCTACGGTTATCGCCGGATCGGTGCAGCGCTGCGCCACTAGTGAGGTGGCCCCGATTGTCTGGACAGGTTGGCGGCAAAGATAAGCTATCCCGGAGTTTCGATTATGCCGCCAGCTTCAGGCTCGACGCCGTCTTCGGGGCATGCCCCG
>JANXXW010000497.1 GCA_025350425.1 Rhodospirillales bacterium | reverse complement strand
CGTTTCCGCCAAATCGAAGAAGCTGAGCGGCATCTACGTGCTGCCCGACGGACAGATGCTGACGGAGGACGCCGCGCTTAACTGATGTGCTGACCTATCTCCTGCGGCGGCTGGCAGGCACCATCCCGGTGCTACTTGCCGTCTCGATCTTCGTGTTCGGCTTCGTTCACGCGCTACCGGGCGACCCCGCACGCCTCGTAGCCGGCCCCGAGGCGTCGCCCGCCGATATCGCCGCGATCCAGCAGGATATGGGGCTCGACGGTCCGCTCTGGTCGCAATACCTCCGCTGGGCCGGCCACATGCTGCAGGGCAACCTGGGACGCTCGACCAAGACACATGCGACGGTCGCCGAGGTGATCGGCGAGCGCTTCATGCCGACCCTCTGGCTGACCTTGGTGGCGATGGCGTGGTCCACCATCGCCGGCATCGCCATCGGTGTGATTTCGGGGATGCGGCGTGGCAAGCTGATCGATCGGGCTGGCATGGTGCTGGCCATTTCGGGCGTGTCATTCCCGAGCTTCTGGCTTGGACTGCTGCTGATTGACCTGTTTTCGGTCCATCTCGGTTGGCTGCCGACGGGCGGCTACGGTACCTGGCGGCAATTCGTCTTACCCTCGTTCTGTCTCGGCATCGGCGTCGCCGCCGTGATGGCGCGGTTCACCCGATCGGCCTTCATCGAGACCGCGTCGGAGGATTTTGTCCGCACGGCGCGCATGAAGGGGGTGTCAGAGCCCCGCGTGGCGTGGAAGCACATCTTCGGCAACGCCCTGATCCCCGTTATCACCCTTACGGGCCTGCAATTCGGCTTCCTGCTCGGGGGCGCCATCGTCATCGAGGTGGTGTTCAGCTGGCCCGGCCTCGGCCGCCTGCTGGTGGACAGCGTGGGCTTCCGCGATTACCCCGTGATCCAGGCCGAGATCATGCTGTTCAGTCTCGAATTCGTGCTGATCAATCTTGCGGTGGACCTGCTCTACGCCGTCGCCAACCCGGAAATCCGCCTGCGATGAGCACCACCGTCGAGATATCAGCCGCAAGCGCCATTCGTACGCCGCTCGGCGAGTTTTGGCGCCGTTTCCGCCGCCAGCGCGTGGCGCTGGTGTCCGGCGCCGTGATCCTGACGCTCATAGTGGGCTCCGTGCTGGCGCCGCTGATCGCGCCGTTCGATCCCTCGGCCCCGGACTACGACAACCTCCTGGCCGGACCGAGCGCGCTCCATCTCGCCGGCACCGACGCCTACGGCCGCGACATTCTCAGCCGTATCATCTGGGGCGGGCGGGTGTCGCTCTCCGTCGGCTTCCTTTCCGTAGCTTTGGGTGGCGCCGTGGGCGTTATACTTGGGCTCATCAGCGGCTTCCTTGGTGGCTGGGTGGACAGCCTGCTCATGCGCCTGATGGACGTGCTGCTGGCCTTCCCAGGCATCATTTTGGCGATCGGCGTGGTGGCCTTACTCGGCCCCGGCCTCGATAACGTGATCTATTCCATCGCCGTGTTCAGTGTGCCGGTGTTCGCCCGCCTTGTGCGCGGCAGCGCATTGTCGTTGAAGCAGACTCTGTATGTTCAGGCGGCCCGCAGCATCGGGGTGAAGCCGTTGCTGCTGATGCTGCGCCATATCCTGCCGGGCGCCATGCCAGGCGTCATCGTCTACGCCTCGCTGCGACTCGGCACCTCCATCCTGACCGCCGCCAGCCTGTCGTTCATCGGGCTGGGCGCGCGCCCACCCAGCCCGGAATGGGGCGCAATGCTGGCCGATGGCCGTAGCTATCTCGGCGTTGCCGACCATTTGACTGTATTCCCTGGCTTGGCCATCTTCGTCACCGTGCTGGCATTCAACCTGCTGGGCGACGGATTGCGCGACGCCCTGGACCAGAAGCTGCGCTGAGGGCCACACTGATTCCCATGGATTTCCACTCGCTTTATGCCCACGGCTTCGCCCGCGTGGCCGCCTGCACGATCCGGACCTCGCTCGCCGACCCGGTGGCGAATGCACAGGCCGTGCTCGCTGTGGCCCGGGATTGCCACGCTCGTGGCGTAGCACTCGCGGTGCTGCCGGAATTGGCGCTGTCCGGCTATTCCATTGAGGACCTGCTTTTGCAGGACGCGGTGCTCGACGGCGTG
>JANXXW010000470.1 GCA_025350425.1 Rhodospirillales bacterium | reverse complement strand
TATGGGCTGACAGCCACGATCTCATCCTGCATCCGTGGTACGACCATGGTGGCCTCGACAAGGGCCTAGGCTGGCATTTGATGGCCAGCCTAGGGCGGGTGGCGATCGGCTTCACACTGTCCGCAATCGCAGGTGTGGCGTTGGGGATGCTGGTGGGAACCTCACCTTTGGCCATGCGTGGGCTCGATCCAATCTTCCAGGTGCTGCGAACTGTCCCGCCGCTCGCGTGGCTGCCGATTTCACTGGCAGCGTTTCGCAACGCGCAGCCAAGTGCGATTTTCGTAATCTTTATCACCGCCGTATGGCCAGTAATCATCAACACCGCTATGGGCGTTCGCAACGTGCCACAGGATTACCGCAACGTGGCGCGGGTAATTCGTCTGCGCGGTATTCCCTTCTTCACGAAGATCGTGGTTCCAAGCGCCGCACCTTACATCTTCACCGGACTTCGTATCGGCATCGGCCTGTCCTGGCTGGCAATCGTGGCTGCCGAGATGCTGATTGGTGGCGTTGGTATTGGGTTCTTCATCTGGGACGCGTGGAACAGCTCCAACATCTCCGACATCATCGTGGCGCTGATTTACGTCGGCTTGGTCGGCTTCGTGCTCGACCGTCTGGTAGCGCTTGCCGGACGCGTCGTGACGCGCGGCACCTCGGCGGCATAGGAGCACATAATGTCAGCATTCCTCGAAATCTCCGACATCTCCCTAAGCTTTAAACCGACCATGCCGCAGGTGCTGCGCGACGTCACGCTGAGCATCGACAAAGGAGAGTATGTCTCGATCATCGGCCATTCCGGGTGCGGCAAGTCAACGCTGCTCAACATCGTCGCTGGATTGCTGAAGGCGAGCGGCGGCGGCGTGGTGCTGGATGGACAGGAGGTCGATAGCCCCGGCCCAGACCGCGCAGTGGTGTTCCAAAACCATAGTTTATTGCCGTGGCTAACATGCCGCGAGAACGTGAGGCTGGCGGTGGATCAGGTGTTTGGACGGCGCAAGACCCGCGCAGAACGAGCGATTTGGGTGGATACCAACCTGGAATTGGTCAGGATGATGCCAGCGGCAGATAAGCGGCCCGGCGAGATCAGCGGCGGCATGAAGCAGCGCATCGGCATTGCCCGCGCACTGGCGATGCAGCCGAAAGTATTGCTGCTTGATGAGCCGTTCGGAGCCCTCGATGCGCTGACACGGGCGCACCTGCAGGATCAGGTGATGGATATCCATGCCCGCCTCGGCACCACCATCATCATGATTACGCATGACGTGGATGAGGCGGTGCTTCTGTCCGATCGGATCGTGATGATGACAAACGGACCCGAGGCGACGATCGGCGAGGTGATGAACGTCGAAATGCCGCGACCGCGCAATCGGTTGGCATTGACCGATGACAAGGCATTTCTTGGGGCGCGTGCCCGCGTGATGGAGTTCCTCTACACGAGACATCGCAATCCCGCCGCCGAGGCAGCCTGAACCATGCAGATCGTAGTGGTTGGTGCCGGTCCTGCCGGGACGCGAAGCGCGCAGATGCTTGCGAAAGTGGGCTCGGTCGCGCTGATCGGTGCAGAAGCCTCCATGCCGTATAACCGCGTCGCACTTAGCAAATTTCTCGCCGGTGATATCGAAGAAGGAGACCTCGTAACACACGAAGAGCAACATCTGGCAGCACTTGGTGTGATGTATCGCCCGGCTACGCGGATCCTATCCATCGACCGGGCTGCACAGACTGTACTGACCGATGCAGGTGATGTTGTTGAGTACGATACGCTGGTGCTTGCCCTGGGCGCGCATGCATTCCGGCTACCGCTCCCGGGGGCGGACCTGCCGGGCGTATCCATGTATCGCACCCTGGACGAAGTGCGGACCATGTTGGTCGCGGCGAAGCGCGGTGGTGACGCCGTGGTGATCGGCGGCGGATTGCTTGGATTGGAGGCAGCGTGTGGACTGGCGCTTCGCGGCATGAAGGTGACCGTGGTGCATGCCGTGGATCGCTTGATGGAGCGACAACTCGACCCCGTAGCTGCGCGGCTACTCGCACAAAGACTTGCAGGACAAGGTATTTTGCTGATGCTGTCCGGCACAACCGCGTCAATCGAGGGCACGGATCACGTCACTAGCGTTCGGCTGACCGACGGCGCCGTCATTCCGGCCGACATAGTGGTGATGGCGGTGGGTATCCGGCCTGAGACGAAATTGGCACGGAATGCCGGGCTGGAAGTCGCTCGCGGGATCGTGGTCGATGATGGGATGCGCACCTCTGACCCGGCAATATGGGCTGTCGGCGAATGCGCGGAGTATCGCGGATTGTGTTGTGGGCTTGTAGCGCCCGCGTTGGCGCAGGCCGAAATAGCCGCGCGCGTGATCGCCGGTGAAGATGCGGTCTATGTCCCAGAGGCAGACGCGACCGCGTTGAAGGTTGCAGGCGCGGGTGTATGGTCCGCTGGCGAAATCGAGAGCGCTGATTCGGAGTTCATCGTCTACCATGATCCCGATGGTGGCGAGTATCGCAAGTTCGTGCTGCGCGATGATCGCTTGGTCGGTGCGATGCTGTATGGCGAAACCGGTGATGCAGCGTGGTATCAAAGCCTGATTGGGCAACAGCGAAAGCTATCTAGCTTTCGTGACGCACTGCCATTCGGCCCGGCTTACGCCCCAGCCGCAATAATGGAAGCCGCAGAATGAACGACGCTTCGTTCTCCGGCGAACAGCAGGAATATTTAAAGGGCTTCATGAGCGGCGTCGAGGCACGGCGTAGCGCGATGGGGCTGCCGCTTGGCCCTGTTGGTCAGGGCGAAGCCGTTGACTCATCAGATTTGCAGCGGGTGGCACAGGATCGCACGGTCGCCAGTGGCGGCAAGTTGGTGCCCGAAGAAGAGGCGAAACGGCGGAAGCATCCGCTCGATCGCTTCGACGATATCTCGAGTTTGGCGTCGGTGGACAAGTTCCCGAAAGGGATCGACGTGTTCCTGACGAAGTTCCATGGGCTTTTCTACGTCGCACCTGCGCAGGACAGCTTCATGTGCCGACTGCGTATGCCTGGCGGAATATTGCAAGCGCATCAGTTTCGTGGCGTGGCCGAGATGGCGGACGAACTGGCGGGAGGCTATGCAGACATCACCACTCGCGCCAATCTTCAGTTACGTGAAATCCCCGCGCGCCATGGGCCGGAGGTACTTCTACGGCTGTCGGAGTTAGGCCTCACTTCGCGTGGTTCCGGTGCGGATAACGTTCGCAATGTGACCGGTAGCCCAACAGCCGGCATTGATCCACAAGAGTTGATCGACACACGCCCACATGCTCGTGCGATTCATCATCATATCCTGAATCACCGCGAGCTATTTGGTCTTCCACGCAAATTCAATATCGCTTTCGACGGCGGCGGGCGGGTGCCGGTTCTTCAAGAGACCAACGATATCGCTTTCACTGCTGTGACAGTGCGCGAGGGCTTCGGCGTTGAGGCAGGGGTTTACTATCGTCTCGCCGTCGGCGGTATTACCGGACATCGGGACCTTGCGCGGACGACAGGTGTAGTCGTGTGTGCCGACGATACGACGAGGATGTGCGACGCGATCCTTCGTGTGTTCATTGCAAATGGTGATCGGACGAACCGCAACAAGTCTCGATTGAAATACCTGCTGGATGGGTGGGGTCTATCGCGTTTTCTGGAGGAAGTGGAGCGTGAACTCGGATCCTCGTTGACATATGTCGATGAAACCGCGTTTCAGGACCAACCCGCGCAGATCAAACACGGACATATCGGCGTGTTTGCACAGAGGCAGGTGGGTCTGTCCTATGTCGGTATCACCTGTCCGCTGGGACGGCTGACCAGCGAGCAATTGCGTGGGCTGGCCGACATCGCGGATAAGTTCGGGTCAGGTACGATCAGGCTTACCGTGTGGCAGAACCTGCTGGTCAGCGATATCCGCGACGACCAAATGGCCTTCGTGCTGGACGATGTCACAAAGCTGGGACTGGACACCCAGGCGTCAAAAGTCTGCGGCGGGCTGGTGGCCTGCACAGGTAGCGCCGGCTGCAAGTTCGCCGCCACCAACACGAAGTCCCACGCGACGCAACTTGCTGAGTGGCTCGATGCGCGCATAACGGTGGATCAGGCCATCAACATCCACGTGACTGGGTGCCATCACTCCTGCGCGCAACATTTCATCGCCGACATCGGATTGTTGGGGGCGAAGGTGGAGCAAGGCGAGGAATTGGTCGAGGGTTACGACCTGCATATTGGCGGAGGTTGCGGAGCGGGAGCGAAGATCGGGCGGCTGATCAAGCCGAAAATAGCCTTCGATGACTTGCCGCCGATGCTGCTTGGATTGTTGCGCGCTTGGCAGACTGAGCGGGGCGAGGATCAAAGCTTTCAAACCTGGAGCGCAGGATTGTCGAATGATGCGCTTGTCGCACGTTGCTTGAACGAGATAGTGCCGGCATGAATGCGATCAACGCGCCAGCGCCCATAGTCCCCGAAAACGCGCCGTTCAACTCGGCACAGAGAGCGTGGCTGAACGGGTTCCTTGCCGGGCTGTACGGCGGTGCGCAAGGCGGCACTGGCATGTCGGTGGCATCGCCGGTCATCGAGGAGGATTTTCCTTGGCATGACCCGTCGTTGGAGATGGCCGAGCGCATCGCGTTGGCGGTGGGAAAGCCGCTCAAGCGGCGCATGATGGCGGCGATGGCGCAGCTGGATTGCGGGCAGTGCGGCTATCTCTGTCAGACCTATGCCGAGGCGTTGGCGGAAGGACGCGAGTTATCGTTCTCGCTTTGCGTGCCGGGCGAGAAGCCGACCATGCGGATGCTGAAGCAGATTGCGAGTGAAGCACCGGTGCCGAGTTTGGCGCCAGTGATGGCGCCGGTTTCCGTCGTGGCCTCGACCGCCTCCGTGGTGCGCAAGGTTCGGGTGCTGGCAGCGGAC
>JANXXW010000411.1 GCA_025350425.1 Rhodospirillales bacterium | reverse complement strand
CGGCGCCGTGGCGCTCGATCGCGTCCGTTTGCAGGGCAGTGCCCGCACCTGACGCGCATCGGCGTATACGCAAGGTGTTCGCGGCACGGCGTCTTGGCCAGCCGGTCGCGGCTCAATAACAGGCCATACAGGAAGGAATATCGCACCATGCTCAGGACATTTCTGCTCGCCAGCGCTGCAATCGGCATCGCCTTCTCGGCCTCGGCCAAGGACCTGAAATCGATCGGCGTCACGGTCGGCTCGCTGGGCAATCCGTATTTCGTCGCCGTGAGCAAGGGGATCACGGACGCCGGCCACGCCATCAACCCGAATGCCAAGATCACGGTGACCTCGGCCGATTACGACCTGAACAAGCAATTCACGCAGATCGACAACTTCATCTCGGCCGGGGTTGACCTGATCCTGGTCAACGCCGCGGATGCCCGCGCCATCGCTCCGGCTATCAAACGGGCGCAGGCGGCCGGCATCGCCGTCGTTGCGGTGGACGTGGCTGCCGCCGGGGCGGATGCCACGGTGCAGACGGACAACATCAAGGCCGGCGAATTGGCGTGCCAGTACATGGCCGACAAGATCGGCCACAAGGGCAATGTTGTGATCGAGAACGGTCCGCAGGTTTCCGCCGTCATCGATCGCGTGACCGGCTGCAAGAACGTGTTGGCCAAGTACCCCGACATCAAGCTTCTGTCCTCCGACCAGGACGCCAAGGGCTCGCGCGATGGCGGCATGAACGCCATGCAGGGCTACCTGACCCGCTTCCCCGAGCTCGCTGGCGTATTCGCCATCAACGATCCGCAGGCGATCGGGAGCGATCTCGCGGCCAAGCAACTGAACCGGAGCGGCATCGTCATAACTTCGGTGGACGGCGCCCCAGACATCGTGGCCGCGCTGAAGGGGCCGACGCAGGTCCAGGCGTCTTCCAGCCAGGACCCCTACACGATGGGCAAGCTTGCGGTCGAAACCGGCAAGGCGATCATGGACGGCAAGAAGCTGGAAAACTCGATGATCTTGATGGTGCCCACCCTGGTCACGCGCGACACCGTCGGCAGCTACCCCGGCTGGACACGCTAGCCTCGCCGCCAAGGGTCGGGGACATGCCGGGCGGCGCAGTCATGCGCCGCCCGGCATACCGGGGCCGCTACGGTCGTCGCGCGCAGGCTGCGAGAACGGCATCCTCAAACGCGGGTATGAGCTTTTGGCGAGATGCCAGCGCCAGCACGTTGGCATGATCTCCGCTCAGCGAGACGATGCGTAGTCCCGGGCAGGCGTGCTGCCACTTCGTCAGAGTGACGGGCGCGAACTGCTCGCTGGTAGCGAGAAAGACGTGCATGTCCATCGACGCCGGCATCTCGGACCGAGCCAGTCTCCAGCGTCGTGTCGCCTTGATTGCGAAGTGCCGCATCAATATTTTTCGCATGCCGACGATCTTTTCTGGCCAGATCCGCAGGGTCGTGGCGATGCAAGCGGCGCGACCCGCGTCCCACTCGCCAAACCGCCCGATCATCGATTTGGCGGCACGGCGCATCGATTTACGGACCCGTCTGGGCAGAAGGCCAAGTCGGCTTCCCAAACCCGTCGGACCAGTGGCGGATCGCTGTGGTTCGAACATCGAGAGATCGACTCCGGCATCAAGTATCCCGAGAAAAACGACGCGGCGACCCGCGGCGATCAGCTGGTGGGCCGCGTCGAAGGCGACAACGCCGCCGAAGCTGTGGCCCACCAGCAGAAGGTCTCCTTCCGGCTGGCGGCGCGCGATATCGCGGGCAGCGAACTGCCCCAACTCCGTCATGCTCCCGAGGGTCGCCGCGCAACTGTGAAGATCGGGCGGATTGACCAGCTCGAAGCTGAGGCGGTCTTCAAAGCAGCGCCGAAAGCCGGCAAGGACCGGTTCATCGCCAAAAATACCGGGCAGCAGGAAAATACTCGGACCCGGCGCGGGCGCCACGCTGTCGTGGCCGCGTTCCAGCAGCGCAGCAAGATCCGCTGCTTTCATGTCGGGCGTTATCAGGTCGAACGACAGCTTTCGTCCAAGATCCCTTTCGAGCTTGAGCAGGAGATGCAGGCT
>JANXXW010000386.1 GCA_025350425.1 Rhodospirillales bacterium | reverse complement strand
CCGCAGGCCCATACGTGTTCAGTTTGGCCACCCAATCTCGCACGATCTGCACCGTGACACCGCCGATCACCGCAGCCTCAGTACGGGTCGCTCCGTCGTAGGCCGCCGCGAGCGTGAGAAGCCGGCGGGTCTGGTGGGCATCCTTACTGCCACGCGCCGCGGCACGCAGGCTGACCGCGTCGTAATCAGGCGAGAGTGGGATGGGCATGGCAGGCCTCCTGAGCGCCGCACCATCGAATCAGATGTGCACCGCGTCGGGGAAGACCCCGCGAGTCAGGTCAGGCGGGTTCTGGTATAACCGGTTCGATGGCGTTGCCTTTGGGATGATGCTATTCGTTTTGGCCTGCGGGCTGTCCGTGACACTGGGGCCGATGAGCTTTATCGACCAAGCGTCCGGAGCCTATGGCAATACTGGCGGGTATGTCGGCGTGATGTTGGTCAACCGTGCCGGCGTTCCGGTCTTTCCGGGGCATACATACACAGGTCCCGAGCGGACCGCAGACGAGGCCGTGGTGAGCGCCCCGCACGTCGTCGCCCTGGAGCCAGCCGATCGAGAGCGGAATCTGCCGGTGCCAGCAGCACGCGCGACAACTCCGCATTCCAGGTCGCGGCATACCAAGCGTTCAGCGGAAAGATCGGAGATACTGCCCGATAGCTCCGTCATGCCTACGCAATATGTATAATTTTATACGTTTTCCAGCAGACAAAAAAATTGGCGACACCCGAAGGTGCCGCCAAGTTTAGGGAGGAAACGTCCAAGAAAGCATGTGGGCGAACCATCATGCTGCATTGCACAATGGTAGTCTTCCCACGCTTTACAACCCCATTCGGGAAAAGACATCGTGTTTTTTTACGTCGGCTGGATCACTGCCCGATCGACATCTTCTCATTTTCGCCCAGCGTGGGTGGGCTGCCCGTCGTGACCGCTTTCACGTATCCAAAAAGATAGACCATCGCCGAGGACGGCGAGTCCCAATATTCGGCTTGCGTGACACCGACCCGCATGATGGCGATATCAGGATCGTCGGAGCCTTTCGGGAACCAAGTACGCATTGCCTCGCTCCAATGCGCTTTGACGACGTTGGCGTCAGTGACAATCAAAGCAGTGCCGGACAGCGAAACATAATTCTGCTTCTGGCTGTCGGCGTAACTGATATTAACCCGGTTCTCGTGCTCGACCTCGGACACCTTGTGCGATCCGATTCGGGTGAAGAACCACAACACGCCGTCGAAATCCTTCTGGGCCGCAACCATCGGTCGCGAGCGAAGAACACCGTCGTCGTCGCTGGTGAGCATCGCGGTCTGGATGCTCTTGATCATCTCCCAGAGCTTTTGCATCTGCTCCGGAGTAGCGGGATGAGACTTGGCCATAGTGCCTCCTTGGTGATCCAAATGTCGCTGATATGAACACGCGGGCCGTGCGGACGTTCCCGGATGGCTACTTCGCCGCCGCCAGCGCGGCCTCGTGGGCGACGGCGGCGCGGAATTGCGGCGGGATGCTGGTGGCCTTACCAGTCTTGCCGTTCACGAACACGCAAACGAACTTGCCCTCGAACGACAGCCGGCCATCGGCAGCGACCCGTCCCTCGACGCGGAACTCCAGGGACGATCGCCCCGCCTTCGCCAGTCGCACGGTGGTCAGCAATTCGTCGCGTGGCGTCAGTGGAGAGCGCATGTCCATGCTGAGATGAACGAAGGGCGTGCCACCCCCGAGGTCGTTGTGCAGGCGATACCAGTCGGTGCCGAGACGGTCGATGAACCAGCCGTCGATGGCTTCCATGCCGAATTGGGGGAAGCGGCCGGTATAGGCGATGTTGGCGGCGTCTGTGTCCCACCAGGCGATGCGGCGGCGATGAACGTACAGCTCGTCCGTCATGTCACATTCCCGCGCATTCGCCGGTATCCTTGATGATACGGCGCAGCGTGGCGTATCCAAAGTCTCCCCGCAAACAGGGTCACCCGATATGCCCGATATCCCCGCCTCACCACGCCCTGTCGTGATCGACTGCGATCCCGGCACCGATGACGCCATCGCGCTCTGGCTTGCGCTCGCCTCGCCTGCGCTGGACGTACGGTTGGTGACTGTGGTGGGCGGCAATGCGGGATTGGCAGCCACGTTGCCGAATGCGCGGGCAATCGTGGGGCTTGCCGGGCGCGCGGTCCCGGTGGTGGCGGGGGCCGACCGGCCGCTTCTGGGCGCCTTCACTTCGGAGCCGCACGTGAACGGG
>JANXXW010000378.1 GCA_025350425.1 Rhodospirillales bacterium | reverse complement strand
AGATCGCCCGCGCCGTACCCTGCATGGGTAAGGCCGGCAGCATGTCGTTCCACCATGTGCGCGCTCTGCACGGCTCAGCACTCAACACCTCCGACCGCCCGCGCAACCTGCTGCTGTACGAGATCGCCGCCAGCGACGCATGGCCGCTTATGGGCGTGAAGGATTTCGATGAGTTCGACAGCCGCCTGCTCTCCGGCGGCTCCGTCGTGGCGCCGCGCATGACGGCAGTGCCGGTCCGCGTCCCGCTGCCGTCGCCCTCCAGAATCGGCTCCATCTACGAAACCCAGTCCGCCGCCAAAAAATCCTACTTCGGACGCGCCGCCTGACCTGATCCACTGACCTGCTCAAGGGCGCCTGCGGCAACCGCAGGCGCCCGCTACCAATCAAGAAGACAGAACGGGGATACGACATGAGTGGACACATCGCCCGGCGCGATGACCAGGCGCCTGCAATACGGGTCATCCTGGCGGCCAGCGTCGGCTCGGCGCTCGAATGGTACGACTTTTTCCTTTACGGCACAGCGGCCGCGCTGGTGTTCGGCGACCTGTTCTTCCCCAAGAGTGATCCACTCGTCGGCACGCTGCTGGCTTTCCTGACCTTCGGCGTCGGCTTCCTCGTGCGGCCACTCGGCGGCATCGTGTTCGGCATCATGGGCGACAAATACGGTCGCAAGCCGGTCCTGGTCACGACCCTTCTGATGATCGGCACCGGCACAACGCTGATCGGGCTGCTGCCGACCTACGGCGTCGCGGGTTACTGGGCCCCCGTCTTACTGGTGCTGCTGCGCGTGGTGCAGGGCCTCGGCGCCGGTGCCGAGTATGGCGGCGCGGTGATCTACCTGGTTGAGAACGCCCCCGCCAGGCACCGAGGCTTCTGGGGGGGCTTCGCCCCGCTCGGCGTCTCGGTCGGCAACCTGCTCGCCGCCGGCGCCTTCGCGCTGGTGATGATGCTGCCGCATGATCAACTCATGTCCTGGGGCTGGCGGGTCCCGTTCCTGGCCAGCTTTCTGCTGGTGCTGGTCGGCCTCTATGTCCGCCTGAAGGTCGCAGAAACACCCGTCTTCACCCAGGCTGTGCTCGCCCGCGGCAAGGTCGAGAAGAACCCCGCCTTGTCAGCCCTGCGCAAGCATCCGCGTAACTTCATGGTCGTCCTGGGCGCACGCATGGCGGAGAACGGACTCGGCTACCTGTTTCCGGTATTCGGCCTCAGCTACGTCACCAACACGCTCGGCGTGCCGAAATCCGTCGCCCTGAGCGCCCTGATGGTGGCCTTTGTGGTTGAACTGTTCGCGATCCTGGGATGGGCCGCGTTGTCGGACCGCATTGGCCGCCGCCCGGTCTATATGTTCGGTGCGCTGTTTGGCTTGGCGATGTCGTTCCCGTTTTTCTGGATGGTCGGCACCAAGGAGTGGATCTGGATCGCCACCGCCTTCATCTGTGCCCGCGCCATCGCCACGGCGGCGATGTTCGGACCGCAGGCGGCATATTTTGCCGAGCTGTTCCCGCCACAGCGCCGCTTTGCCGGGTTCGCCTTCGCCCGGGAACTCGGCTCGCTGCTGGCTGGCGGGCCGGCGCCGTTCGTGGCAACCGCCCTGGTCGCCTGGGCCTCTGGCAGTTGGTGGCCGGTCGCGTGCTATGCGACACTGCTATCGAGCATCACCGCGATCGCCATCTGGTTCGGCCCCGAAACCTACGAGAGCAGCATCACCTCCAATGATACCGTGGAGGCGACACCCGCCACGGCCGCGCTCATGGCCTGACATCGATTGAACGCAGGTCTTTTTTAAGCGTTTGTTCCGTTCAATACGGGCTCCGGATAGAAACTTCTGCTGCAAATGGCAGAGCTGTCAGATCGCTCCGAACCACGCTCCCCATGTGCAGCAGAACCGAAAGAAGGCGCAACCCCCAGTTGGGCAATGCATGTAAAGTTCGCTTGGCTGTCTCAATTTAAAATAGAAATTCCTCCTGGCTTCTTCCTATCTTGCCGCTCTTTACGAGGTCGATAGCAGCCTGAAGATCCGGGTGCAGATATCGATCCGTGCCTAAGTACGAAACCACCTCGCGCAACTTTGCCTTCGCCGCTTCGAGCGGCGCGCTCGATCGCAGCGGCGCGTGAAAGTCGCAACCCTGCGCGGCAGCCAATAGTTCGATGCCGATCACCCCAGCAGCGTTCTCCGCCATCTCGAGCAGCCGGCGCGCGCCGTGGGCCGCCATTGATACGTGATCTTCCTGGTTGGCCGAGGTTGGGATCGAGTCGACGCTGGCGGGAAACGCCTTCTGCTTATTCTCTGAAACCAAGGCGGCCGCGGTGACCTGCAGTATCATGAAGCCCGAGTTCAATCCGGGGCTTGCCGTCAGGAACGCCGGCAAGCCAGAAAGTGCCGGATCGACCAACATGGCAATTCGCCGTTCCGCCAAGGAACCGATTTCACAGATCGCCATGGCGATCATGTCGGCGGCAAAGGCCACCGGCTCGGCGTGAAAATTACCACCGGACAGCGCCTCGCCAGACTCGAAGATGAGCGGGTTGTCCGTAACGCTGTTGGCCTCGATCACCAGCACCGCGGCGGCGTGGCGCAGCGTATCGAGGCACGCACCCATCACCTGCGGTTGGCAACGCAAACAATAAGGATCCTGCACGCGAGGATCGCCGATCAGGTGCGAGGCACGTATCTCGCTACCGTCGAGCAGGGTGCGTAATTTTGCCGCGACAGCGATCTGCCCGGGATGTGGGCGGAGCGCGTGAATGCGTGGGTCGAAGGGTGTGTCGGAGCCGCGGGCAGCGTCGGTGGCCAGGGCCCCAGTCACCAGCGCAGTGGTAAATACCGTTTCGGTATCAAACAAGCCCGCGAGCGCGTTGGCCGTAGAGAATTGCGTACCATTCAGCAGCGCGAGTCCTTCTTTGGGGCCAAGGGTGATCGGTGCCAAGCCGGCGGCTTCCAGGGCCTCGCCGGCCGGCCGGCGACCTTCGCGAGTCATGATGAAGCCAACGCCGATCATCGCCGCACTCATATGCGCGAGCGGCGCGAGGTCGCCGGAGGCGCCGACCGAGCCTTGCGACGGTACCTCCGGCAGCAAATCATGGTCAAGCATCTGCTGCAGCATTTGGATCACTGCAGCGCTGATGCCCGAGGCGCCCTGGGCGAGGCTGGCCAGCTTCAGTATCATCATCAACCGCACGACTGCCGCGGGCGTCGGGACGCCGATCCCAGCGGCATGGGACAGCACGATGTTACGCTGTAACACGCCAAGATCGGCAGCATCGATGCGCATCGCGGCGAGTTTGCCGAAGCCGGTGTTGATGCCGTACACCGGTGCGCCCACCGCGACGATGTCGCAGACCACTGCAGCGCTGGCAGTGATACGGGGCCAACAGCGTTCATCAAGTTCAACGGTAGCACCCCGGTAGATGGCGCGCCAATCCGCCAGACAGGTTTGCCCGGGTCGCAGGGTGAGCTTGGTCATTGGCCTCTCCAAACGCGGGTATGCAGCGGATTGAAACCGATGCGGTAGACGAGGTCGGCGGGGCGCTCAATCGACCAGATGGCGAGATCGCACCATTTGCCCGCTTCAAGCGTGCCAATATCATTGCCTAGGCCGAGTGCGTGCGCCGCTTCGCGGGTGACACCGGCCACGCATTCATCGACTGTCAGCCGGAACAGCGTGGCGCCCATGTTCATCGTCAGCAGCAGCGACGTGAGCGGGGATGATCCGGGATTGCAGTCGGTCGCGATTGCCAGGCGGATGCCGTGGCTTCGGAACAGGGCGACCGGAGGCATGGTTGCTTCACGTAAAAAGTAGAAGGTACCGGGCAGCAGGACCGCCACGGTACCGGAAGCCGCCATCGCTGCAACCCCGGCTTCATCGACATACTCCAGATGGTCGGCCGAAAGCGCGCCATACGCCGAGGCCAGGGTACCGCCGCCGCAATTGGAAAGCTGGTCGACGTGGAGCTTGACCGGCAGACCGTAGTGATGCGCTGCGGCGAAAACCTTCGTCGTCTGCTCTGGTGTGAATGCAATGGTCTCACAAAAGGCATCAACCGCATCAGCCAGCCCCTCGGCTACGACTGCTGGGAGCATGTCGTTGCAGACCAGATCGATGTAAGCGTCGCTATCGCCACGTGCCTCGGGTGGCAACGCGTGAGCGCCCAGAAACGTCGTTACCACCGACACCGGTCGGAGCTGGCCAAGCCTACGGGCGACGCGGAGCTGCTTCAGCTCCGCTGCAGTTGCCAGCCCATAGCCGGACTTTACTTCGATAGTAGTAACCCCCTCGGCGATCAGCGCGTCCAGTCGCGACAACGTGGCGGTGAGTAGCGCCTCTTCGCTTGCCGCCCGTGTGGCCGCCACTGTCGAAAGGATGCCACCACCAGCACGGGCGATGTCGGCGTAGGTGGCGCCGAGCAGGCGCTGTTCGAACTCGGCGGCGCGGTCACCGGCGAACACCAAGTGGGTATGGCAATCGATCAGCCCGGGGGTGATCCAGCGTCCACCACAATCAGTGGTCTCAGCGGAGGAAAGCTCCGGCGCCGCACTGGCCGCCCCAGCATAGACGATGCGGCCATGCTGCGAGGCTATAAGTCCATCATCGACGACGCCCAAGCCTGGCAGTCCTGCAGCGAGAGTTGCCAGACGGGCGTTGCGCCATACGCGATCTACCTGAATGACCATGCCGGCTCCGTCACTGATCGACGATTTCAGATTTTGCACGATCGGAATGTTATGTCTATACATAATAATCGGCGGATGTCTCCAAAGACCAATAGAGGTGGAGCGATGAGCACATTCTTTATCGAACGGGCGTTCCTACCGTCAGGATGGGCGACGCGAGTACGGATCAGCGTGAACAATGGTCTGATTACGGCTGTAACGCCGAATGCACAGCCCGCCGAGGGAGATGAGCGACTGGAGATCGGTCTTCCCGGGATGCCGAACTTGCACAGTCATGCATTTCAACGCGGCATGGCCGGACTTGCCGAGGTACGCAGTCCGGCCGCGGATAGTTTTTGGACGTGGCGCAATGCGATGTATCGGCTGGTCGGTCAGCTCAGTCCCGACGATGTCATGGTCATTGCCATGCAGGCTTATGTCGAGATGCTGGAAGCTGGCTTCACGCGAGTTGGTGAGTTTCATTACCTTCATCACGACATAGATGGCCGACCATATGCCGATCCTGGCGAAGTGGCCTATCGCATCGTCGCGGCAGCGGCCCACATTGGAATACAGCTAACGCTGCTCCCTGTATTTTACGCACATTCCGGCTTTGATGGCGCGCCGCTTCAAGCTGGCCAGATCCGATTTAGTAATGACATCGAACATTTTGCAAATCTTTTAGCAGCCAGCGGTAAGGCAGTGACCGGTCTGCCCGGTGGGGTCTTGGGTGTGGCACCCCATAGCCTGCGTGCGGTCACTCAAGACGAGCTCGTGGCCGTCGCCGCGTTGGCTGGTGAAGGCCCGATCCACATCCATGTTGCCGAACAGATCAAGGAGGTCGAGGACTGTCTGGTCCGGCATCGGCAACGACCTGTTGAATGGTTGTTGGCTCATCAATCCGTCGGTAC
>JANXXW010000310.1 GCA_025350425.1 Rhodospirillales bacterium | reverse complement strand
AGGCGCGACGCTGACATCATGGAGTTCAACGTTCGGGATAGCGGGATCGGCATGTCGCCCGAGCAGCTCGAACACCTGTTCGAGCGCTTTACCCAGGCGGATGCCTCCACCACGCGCCGGTTCGGCGGCACCGGGCTGGGCTTGGCCATCACCCGCGCATTCTGCCGGCTGCTCGGCGGCGATGTCGACGTGACGAGCGAGGCGGGACGCGGCTCGGTGTTCACGATCCGCATCCCGGCCGTGTTGCCCGACCCCGAGACGGCGCACGAGGAAGGCTCGGTCCCGCAGCCGGCGGCCAGTGTGGATAAGCAACTCGTGCTCGTGGTGGACGACGACGCCTCGCAGCGTGATCTCGTGAGTCGCTTTCTGGAAAGGGAGGGTTTTGCGGTACGAACGGCGGCCGATGGCGAAGCCGGCTTGGCGCTCGCGCGCAGCCTGCTGCCGCGCGCGATCCTGCTCGATGTGATGATGCCGCGCATGGATGGCTGGGCGGTGCTCAGTGCGCTGAAGGCCGATCCGCTGGTGGCCAATATCCCGGTCGTCATGATCACGTTTGTCAACGAGCCCGCGCTCGGCACGTCCCTGGGCGCTGCGGAGCTGATCCCGAAACCGGTGGACTGGGACCGCCTCAAGCATGTCATGGAGCGTTTTCGTGGCGAGGGCGATGTGCTGGTGGTCGATGACGACGACGATGCGCGCGCCCGGCTGCGGAGCGTGCTGGAACGCAACGGCTGCTCGGTGGCCGAGGCGGCGAACGGACGCGAGGCGTTGGAACAGGTCGCGCGCAGGGTGCCGCAGCTGATCCTGCTCGATCTCACGATGCCAGTGATGGATGGCTTCGCGTTTCTGCATGCGCTGCGGGAACGGCCGGAGTGCCATGACATCCCTGTCGTCGTGCTGACAGCACGCGACCTGTCGGCCCATGACCGTGAACGGCTGGATGGCGCGGACAAGGTCTTGAGCAAGGGCCAGACCAGCTTGCGGGAGCTGGCCGGCGAAGTCCTGACGCTGGCCGGACAACCCTCGCGAGCGAACGCGTCCGGGAACCGAACGCCCGCCGGAACATAGTCCGAACTTGAAGGAGAGCGCTGCCATGCGGCTGCTGCTGGTCGAGGACCACGAAGAGATCTGGGACTTCCTGTCCCGGCGCCTGAAGCGACGAGGGTTCGATGTCGCCGTAGCGACCGATGGTCAGTCCGGAGTGGACCAGGCGCGCGCGATCCTGCCCGATGTCATCCTGCTCGATATGAACCTGCCGGTTTTGGATGGCTGGTCGGCCGCGCGCCTGTTGAAGTCGGAAGCGGCAACAGCCGCCATACCCATCATCGCGCTGACCGCGCACGCAATGTCGGGCGACAAGGAAAAGGCCATCGCGGCCGGCTGCGACGACTACCACCCCAAGCCGATCGATTTCGCCCTGTTGCTCACGCAGATCGCGGAACACGCACCGGGTTCAGGCACGGTTTGAAGGCAAACCCTCAGACGTCGTCTGGGCTCAGAATACCAATCTGCTCGGCGGATCGTTGGTGCACGTCTGATTCCCGCTCCAGGTTTTTAGGGAAACGCGAGCGCCTGGACTGAATCAAGGTTTTCTTGGCCTGTGCCTCGTGCCATGCACGGACTGCGAGCAACGCGGCATCCCAGCCGCGTTGGAACTCGGGTGTTGTTTCCATCAGACCTTCATTCCTAGTTCTGCTTCCCGAGTTGACTCAATCTCGCCGCCAGTTCCTGCATGCTCGCCAGTCCGTCGCCCCGCTTGAGAGCGAGCCAGTTCGAATCCTTCTTAATGAAGGCAGCGACCGTTGCCGCGAAGGGGGCGGTCGGATCGCTTTGTTCTTGGCTTATTTGCCTTTGAGACGACCTCGGCGACTTTCGCGCCTGATTTTCCAGCGCAATCGCTGGCCTTGGTGGTTTCGTTGGCGATGCCCTTCAAACCGGCGAGGTGCTCCCTTGTGCCAGACGGCACGGCATACCCGGCGGCAGCGGCGAAACCCGCCATGGCGTAATGTGACATGCGCTGGTATTAATTGACGAATACGATATCCAGCAACTCCTCGTCTTCGGGAGCCTCCTGGACCGAGTATTTGAGCGTCTCTTTCACGAGCCCTTCCATGCCCTTGCGCTCCTTCTTCGCCACCCCGCTACCGGCATCTCACCGGTGCTTCAAGGCGCTTGGCGAGCGCCCGGTCCTCTGGCTGCGCTGGCCGACCTTGCCATGGAAGCCGATCGTCGTGGTCATGGAACGAGTATGCGGCATAAGCGTAACCAAGCCGATATGGTCGGAGGTCGCGTGCCTGTGAATGCACCCATAAGCCTGTTGGCGACCGGCATGGCTTTCGTCATGCCGGTCGTGGGCTACGCCACCGAGGCCGAAATCCGGATACTCAACGTCGGCGCGGGAGCCGGGACGGTACGTGTGGCGGTCTGCCCCCAGGCAAACTTCCTACAACCGACTTGCCCGTTCGTCGGCACCGCGCCCGCCCACCCAGGGGAGGTAACGGTCTTGATCCGGAACATTCCGCCAGGCATCTACGCCGTGCAGGCGCATCACGACGTGCATGATAAAGGCCGGATCGACACCAACTTCCTGGGCATACCGGTCGAAGGATTGGGTTTTAGCCGAGGCGCGGCCTTTCGGTTCGGTCCGCCTCGTTTCGATGACGCGGCACTTTCAATTGCGGGCAAGGTTGTGGGAATCGACATAACACTTACGTTTGAACCGTGAGTAACAACAAAGCGACACCGCGTATTTCAATCATCGGCGCGGGCCCCGGGGGCCTCGCCGCTGCAATGCTTCTCGCCCACGCGGGAGCCGACGTGGTCATCCACGAACGGCTGGATCGCGTCGGTGGGCGTAGCGCCACCATCGTCGCCGATAGCGATGTAGGCCAGTTCCGGTTCGACATGGGACCGACCTTCTTCTTGTATCCGCGCGTGCTGGAGGATGTGTTTCGGTCCTGCGGCATGAACTTGGCCGATGAAGTCGAAATGGTCCGGCTGGACCCCCAATATCGCCTGAGTTTCGAGTCAGGAGGTCAAATCGATTCGACGTCTGACCCCGAACGGCTTGCAGCCGAGGTCGCCCGGTTCTCACCTGAGGACGCGCTGGCACTGCCCCGCTTCATGGCGGACAACCGACGCAAGCTGGAAGCTTTCCGGCCAGTGTTCGAGAATGAGTTCGAATCGCCGTTCGCGCTGCTTCGCCCGGACATGCTACGTGCCCTGCCATTGCTGAGGCCGCACCGCACGCTCGATGGCGATCTTTCCAGCTATTTTTCCAATCCCCTGATCCGTCTAGCATTTTCGTTCCAGAGCAAGTATCTCGGCATGTCTCCGTTCAAATGCCCGAGCCTGTTCAGCATCCTGGCGTTCATGGAGTACGAATTCGGCGTATGGCATCCGACCGGCGGATGCGGTGCGGTGATGGTGGCCATGGCGCGGGCGGCACGCCGGTTGGGCGTATCGATCGAGCTGGGCGCGCCGGTAGAAAAAATCCTGTTCGATGGCCGGCGTGCGACCGGCGTGCGTGTCGGCGGTGTCGATCGACCATGCGACGCGGTGGTGGTGAATGCCGATTTCGCGCACAGCATGAAGTCGCTTGTGCCCGACGCACTACGCCGTCGTTGGACCGACAAAAAGATCGATCGCAAAGAGTATTCGTGCAGCACGTTCATGCTGTATCTCGGCATCGAGGGCAATCTGCCGGATATCGCGCACCACACGATCCATCTTTCGCGCGACTACCGGCGTAACATCGCCGAGATCGAGGCAGGCGGACCGCCCCCGTCGGAGCCGTCATTCTATGTGCAGAACGCTTCGGTAACAGATAGCACGCTCGCACCAGCTGGCCATTCCACGGTGTATGTGCTGGTGCCGGTCGGCAACAATGGCAACGGTAAAACGGCGACGCAATATGACTGGGCAACCCAGCAGGAAAGCTACCGTAACCTCACGCTCGACCGACTGGCGCAGATCGGCATCCCCGACATTCGCCAGCGGATCCGTTACGAAAAAGTCCTGACGCCAGTTGGATGGGAGCAAGATATGTCCATCCATCGTGGCGCCACCTTCAACCTCGCTCATTCCATAAACCAAATGTTGCACATGCGACCGCGCAACCGTTTCGAAGATCTCGGCGGCGTCTATCTCGTCGGCGGCGGAACGCATCCGGGAAGTGGACTCCCGGTGATCTTTGAAAGCGCGCGTATTACTTCGCGTCTGTTGGCGGAGGATCTTGGCCTCCAGCCCGATTGGAATATCAGCATGTCGATGCCTGCCGATCGCGAATCTGAGTTGATGGCCGCGCAATGAGCCGCGTCGGTGTTGTAGGCGGTGGGCTCGGCGGTTTGGCCGCAGCCTGCGTGCTGGCCGCACGGGGCCACAAGGTGGTTCTGTTCGAACGCAACGAATGGCTCGGCGGTAAAGCGGCCGAGTTGCACGAGGATGGTTTCCGTTTCGACATGGGACCAACCATCCTGACCGTGCCTCGCGTGCTGGAAAGAATATTCGCCGAGTCCGGTCGTAAGCTGGAAGACTACCTCGATCTACGTCGGCTTGATCCGCAATGGCGCTGCTTCTTCGAGGATGGCACCGTGCTCGATCTGCAGGAGAACGTAGCAGCGACGGCGGAGGCGGCCGGGCGGCTCAACCCCGCTTCCGCGCAAGGGTATCGCGACTTCATCGACATGAGTGCCAAGCTGCATGACGTGTCGGAGAAGTTCTTCTTCTGGCGTTCGGTCGAGGACGTGTTCGACACGATCGACATGAAGAAGAATCTGGAGATGTCCACCGTACGCGACATCCTGGCATTGCGGATGGGAACAACCGTCGCCGGCCAAATCCGCAAGCGCGTACCAGATAAGCGCGTCAGCCAGATGCTCGATCATTTCGTGCAGTATGTCGGCAGCTCGCCCTACGGTTCACCGGCCGTGCTGTGCGGTATTGCGCACATGCAGACCAGCGAAGGCATTTGGTACCCGATGGGCGGGACGCGCGCCGTGCCAAACGTGATGGTAACGCTTGCGTCTGAGCTTGGCGTTGATTTCCGCACAGGGTGCGGTGTGAACCGCATCCTGATGGAAAACGGACGCGCGAGCGGCGTTGAAACCGACACGGGAGAAATATTCGCCTGCGATCAGGTCGTGTCCAATATGGACAGTGTGCGGACCTATCGTGAGTTGGTCGGCGGCAAACCCGCAGCGACCTTTGCGAAACGATGGAAGCGGGATCCGGCATGTTCCGGGGTGGTGCTGTATCTCGGTCTCGACCGCGCGTACGAGCACCTCGCGCACCATGATTTCGTATTCTCGCGCGATCCCGAGGAAGAGTTCCGCTACATCTACGACATGGGCGAACCTGCGCCAGACCCAACCGCCTACATCGCCGCTCCCGCCCGCACGGAACCCGGCGTGGCGCCACCTGGCGGGGAAGCGTTGTACGTGTTGGTCCACGCTCCTTATCTGCGTCCGCATCACGACTGGAAGAAGATGTTTCCAGCGTATCGCCAAGTGATCCTCGACAAGCTGAAGCGCACGGCGGGGATGCCTGACCTCGAGGAGCGTATCGTGTTCGAGCGGCACTTAACCCCGCAGGACATTCATGAGCGCTACAGCGTTCTGAACGGCGCCATCTATGGGTTGGCCAGCCACGGACGCTTCTTCGGCGCGTTCAAGCCGGGCAACCGGTCTCGCGATCTCGCAGGGCTTTATCTCGCAGGCGGGGCCGCACATCCGGGGCCGGGCATGCCGATGGTACTGATGTCGGGCTGGATCGCGGCCGACTCGCTCGACCAGGACACGCGGGCCAATCAAGCGGCAACGCCGTCGTCCAGCACGCATACGCTGGAACATGCCTGAACCTAGGCGTTTCGTCGGAGACGACGAGGACCCGCTTGCAGTGCGTTCGCCCGTGCTGTTTCGTTTGTTCAGTTGGTATCTGCGCTGGTATTTCTGGCAAGGGTTCGATGCGGTCCGGATGTCCCGCACCGGACTCCCGGCGTTTCCGGAGAACCGTCCGGTTATCCTCTACACCAACCACTCCTCCTGGTGGGACCCGGCGCTGTTCATCCTGCTGAGCGCCAAGCTGATGCCGGATCGGCTGTCGTTCGGGCCGATGGAGGCCAAGTCGCTCGAGCGTTACGCATTGCTGCGGCGGTTCGGCGTGTTTGGTGTCGATGTCGATCAACCCCGCGGCGCGGCGCGGTTCCTCAACGTCAGCCAACGCGTGCTGTCCCACCCGGCAAGCGCTCTGTGGATCACGGCGGAGGGATCTTTTACCGATCCACGGCTGCGGCCGGTGCGGCTGCGCGCGGGCCCCGCGCATCTCGCCCGCCGCGTGGATCGGGCCGTGCTGATCCCAGTGGCGGTCGAGTACACGTTCTGGAACGAGCGCAAGCCGGAGGTGCTGTTGCGGTTCGGGACGCCGTTGGAAGCGAGCCGGGACCGGAGCGTGGCCGATTGGACCGTGCTGCTCGAACGGGAGTTGACTGCCAGCATGGATGTTCTCGCGGCCGAAAGTGCTACGCGCGATCCGGCCCTGTTCGTATCGCTGCTGTCCGGCACCTCCGGGGTAGGTGGCATCTATGACATCTGGCGCCGATTGAAGGCGTGGTCGCGTGGCCGTCGCGCCCAGCTTGCCCATGAGGTTCCTCGGCGCGACGGGGCACGATGACGGCGCTGGCGACCCTTGCCTCCGTGCTGGCCGCTTTGCCAGCGGGCATGACGTTATGGAACCTGGCGCTCTTCCGCCCTCCCCCGGTCACCATCCCACCGGGTTTAGCGGTCTCGGTGGTGATCCCGGCGCGTGACGAGGCGGCCAACATTGGCGCCTGCGTGGACGCCGTCCGTGCCAGCACGGGGTGCGTAATCGAGATCGTGGTGGTGGACGACCAGTCCACGGACGCGACGCCCGCACTGGTGGCAGAACGCATGGCGGTCGATCCGCGCGTGCGCGTGGTCTCGCCCCCAGCGCTTCCGGTGGGATGGAGTGGCAAGATGCACGCGTGCCTGGCGGGCGGGCGGGCGGCGACGCATCCGGTGTTGCTGTTCATCGACGCCGACGTGCGGTTGGAGCCCGACGCGGTGGCCAGGCTGGCGGCGGGGCTGCGCGCGGAGGCGGCTGGGTTGGCATCGGCGTTTCCGCGTGAACTGGCGCTGAGTTTGGGCGAGATGCTGCTGGTGCCGCTGATCCACGTGCTGCTGCTCGGCTATCTCCCGCTGGCCCAGATGCGCCGCTCACGCCAGCCGGGCCTTGGGGCCGGGTGCGGACAGATCATGGTGGCGGACGCGGCGGCCTATCACGCGATGGGCGGCCATGGGGCGATCAGCCGAAGCTGGCATGACGGCGTGACGTTGCCCCGCGCGTTCCGCGAGGCCGGCCACATGACGGCCCTGTTCGACGGGACCGGGTTGGCGAGCTGCCGGATGTATGAGGGATGGACGGCGAGCTGGGCCGGTTTCTCCAAGAATGCGCGGGAGGGGCTCGCCAAGCCGAAGGCGCTGCCGATCTGGACCATATTGCTGGGCGGCGGCTTCGTGCTGGCGCCAGTGCTGGCGGTGCTGTCGCCCTCGCCGGTGCTGGTGGCGTGCGTGGCGTTGCTGGCGGTGGCGAGGTGTGCCGTCGCGTGGCGCTTCCGCCAGAGTTGGGTGACGGTGGTGCTGACGCCGGTGGCGATGATGGTGAATCTGGCCCTGCAGTGGTGCGCGCTGCTGCGCGGCGGCCGGGCGCCAGTGCGCTGGCGAGGCCGGGTGCAGGCAACTTGATTTCGACTGAGGCGCAGCAGGCGTGGGCAGCGTTGCCGATGCACCAACGCCTCGCGGTGCTGCGTCGCGCACGCCACCGCATCGCCGATGCGGCCGAGCCGTTGGCACAGGCGGCGGCGCGTCCCGGCGCCAGCGAGGCCGATATCCTGATGGCCGAGGTGATGCCGCTGCTGGCTGCGATCCGCTTCCTGGAGAAGCGTGCGGCGGGCCTGTTGGCACCCCGGCATCCCTGGCGAGGACGGCCGGTGTGGCTGTTCGGCACGCGGCTGGAAATCCGCCGGCTGCCAGTGGGCCGGATATTGGTGATCGCGCCGGCCAATTACCCGCTGCTGCTGCCGGGGGTGCAGTTGATGCAGGCTTTGGCCGCCGGCAACGCCGTGGCGGTAAAGCCGGCCCTGGGTCACGCAGTCCCCATGGCCTTGCTGGCCGGGCTGCTGGCCGACAGCGGATTGCCCGGCGGATTGGTCCGCGTGCTGGATCACAGCCCCGCCACCGGCGAGGCGGCGGTCGGGTCGGGCGAATATGACCTCGTGCTGCTGACCGGCGCTTCCACCACCGGGCGCGCGGTGTTGGCGCAGGCGGCACCACTATTGCTGCCCGCCATCATGGAGTTGTCCGGCGAGGACCCGTTCGTGGTGCTGGAAGGTGCCGATGCCAATTACGCCGCCCAGGCGCTTGCATTCGGGCTCGCCTTCAACGCCGGAAACACCTGCATCGCGCCCCGCCGGGTGATCGTTGTGCGCGCGATCGAGGCGGCATTCCGCGCCGCCCTGCCACCTGGCGCGGCATTCACCGTGGTTGCCGACGAGGCCGAGGCGCTGGTGGTGGCCAATAGCGGCACGTATGCACTGGGCGCCGCAGTGTTCGGGCCATCCGTGGCCGCTGCCGCATTCGCGCGGCGGTTGCGGGCGGGATGCGTGGTGGTGGGCGACGTGTTGGCGCCCACGGCAGATCCACGTTTGCCGTTCGGCGGCGCGGGCGAGAGCGGTTTCGGCACCACGCGCGGAGCCGAGGGGCTACTTGCCCTCACCCGCCCGCAGGCCATCGTCACGCGCCGGAAACCGGAATGGCGGCATCTGGCGCGGCTGGATGATACCGCCGCACCCATGGTGTCAGCCCTGCTGCGTGTGGTTTATGGCGGCAATCGTGTAAAATCCGGCCTTGCCGCGATCGCCGAAATCCGGCGTCATGCCGCCACCCGCGCCAAATCGGTTATATGATATAATCATGTCCTACTCCGCCCTCGCCGACCGCTACGACGCCGCGTCGTTCCGCCGCTGCGGCCAAAGCGGGCTCGACCTCCCGACCGTCGCTCTCGGCCTATGGCAGAACTTCGGCGACGTCGATCCGTACGAAACCGGCCGCGCCCTGATTCGTCGCGCGTTCGATCGCGGGATCACGCATTTCGACTTTGCCAACAATTACGGCCCGCCCCCCGGCTCGGCAGAGTTCGCGTTCGGCCGCGTGCTGGCAACCGACCTACGTCCTTATCGCGACGAGTTGGTGATTTCCACCAAGGCTGGATACGATATGTGGGCTGGCCGCTACGGCAGCTGGGGCTCGCGCAAACACCTGACCGCCAGCCTCGACGCAAGCCTCGGCCGCCTCGGCATCCCCTACGTAGACATTTTTTACCACCACCGCCCAGATCCCCGTACGCCGTTGGAGGAGACCATGGGCGCGTTGGCCTCCGCCGTGCGTGCCGGCAAGGCGCTCTATGTTGGCCTGTCCAATTACGGCCCCCAGGCCACCGCCGAGGCAGCCGTCATCCTGCGCCAGCTCGGCACGCCCTGCCTCGTGCATCAGCCGCGTTATTCCATGCTGGACCGCACCATCGAACACGGCCTGCTCGACACGCTGCAATCCCACGGCATCGGCTGCGCGGTGTTCTCGCCGCTCGCCCAGGGCCTGCTCACCGCGAAATACCTGAGCGGCATCCCGGCCGATGCGCGCATGAGCAAGGGCGGCACCCTCAAGCCGGACCGCCTCACCCCCGAAATCCAGCGCCAGATCGAACGCCTCACTGGCATCGCCAAGTCGCGTGGCCAGAGCCTCACGCACATGGCGCTGAACTGGGCGCTGCGAGATTCCCGTGTCACCACCGCCGTAGTTGGCGCGCGCACCATCGAACAACTCGATGACCTCCTCAATGCCCGCGCGGCCCCTGCCTTCGAGGCGGCCGAACTTCAGGCGATCGAAGCAGCGCTCGCCGGCTGAAGCCTCACCCAGGTGGCGCCCTGCGTGGAAGACCGCACGGTTGCCGCCACGAAGCGCACCCCGGCGAGCCCATCCTCCACCGTGGGATACACCGCGTCCGGCTCACCCCGGATCGCGCGCGCCACCTCCGCGTAGATCGTGCCGAACGCTTCGAGATACCCCTCGGGATGGCCGCCCGGAATCCGCGTCACGCGAATCGCTTCCGCCCCGGCTCCGGCCCCGCCGCGCATCACCAGTCGGGGCGGCTCGCCGGCCGGCGTGAACCATAGCCGATCAGGCTCCTCCTGCCGCCATTCCAGCCCGCCCGACGCGCCGTACACCCGCAACCGCAGGTCGTTGGCATGCCCGTGCGCCACCTGGCTCGCCCATAGCGACCCGCGAGCGCCACCGGCATAGCGCAGCAGCACCTGCGCGTCGTCGTCCAGCCGCCGTCCCGCGACATGCGTGGACAGATCGGCCAGTACGGCTTCCGGCACCAATCCAGTGACAAATCCCGCGAGATGGAAGGCATGTGTGCCGATGTCGCCAATCGCCCCGCCCGCCCCGCTGCGCGCCGGATCGGTCCGCCACTCCGCCTGCTTCTGCCCCGTTGCCTCCAGCGCATCGGCTAGCCACCCCTGCGCGTATTCCACACGCACCACGCGGATCGCGCCGATCACGCCGGCCGCCACCATTGCGCGCGCCTGACGCACCATCGCATAGCCGGAGTAGTTGTAGGTCACCGCGAACACCCGTCCCGAGGCCGCCGCCAGCCGCGCCAACTCCTCCGCGTCGGACACTTCCGACGTCATCGGCTTGTCGCAGATCACATGCAGCCCCGCCGCCATGGCCGCCCGCGCCACCGGCGCGTGCAGGTGGTTTGGCGTCACGATCGCCACTGCCTCCATCCCGTCCGGACGCGCAGCCTCGGCCGCGAACATTTCGGGGTACGAACTATAACTCCGCGCCAGAGCCAGCCCAATCGCCACCCCCGACTCCCGCGCCCGCGCCGGGTCGCCCGACAAGGCGCCACACACCATCTCGAACGCGTCGTCCAGCCGCGCCGCCATCCGATGTACACCGCCGATGAACGCGCCCTGACCGCCGCCCACCATCCCCAGCCGAATGCGCGACATCTCAGCCAATCCCCAGCATCCGCCGATTAATGGCCGCATTTACTGTCTCCTGATATTTTGAGCATACGCAAAAACCGTTAACGCTTTCTTTCCGCCTCCAGCCCTTTTCAGGATGAAGCCGGCGGCTGCGCATTACCGCGATACGATCGGCCGAGGTCAACGCGCGATCTGATCGTGCGTCTCGCCGTGGTTAATCTCCGCCAGTCCTGCGATCGCATTCAGCGATGTGGACTTGCCGCACCCGGACGGCCCCAACAGCACCAGGAAGTCCGACTGCGCGATCTCCAGGTCGAGCCGATTCAGCACACGGAACGAACCCTACGCGAACTCGGCGAAATCAAAGCGTAGCTTCTGGTTCGCGGCATGACCGGCCGCCCGATCGCCTTGTCGGAACCGCGCATCAGCCTGCCGGTCGAACTCCTTGCCCGCGCCAGCACTGGCCCGGCGCCCGCGTAATTTCACGCGCCAAACTTGATGCAGGTTTATACCAGGGCCTGGAAAAGCCCTTAAGCGGTTACCTACAGGATGAGTAGGTAACCGACCGATGGCTAGGCTGATCGTTGCGGAGGCGCCAACGCTTCCTGTCAAACCGGTTGCCGCCTCGCCTCCCAAATCGCTCATCTCACCGCTCATTGTGCTCGTCATCGTCGGCGCGGCGTTCATCGCGCGCTCGTTCGCACTGTTCCTCACCTCTATCAACTGGGACGGGGACGAGGGTATTTACCTCGTGATGGCGCAGCAATGGCTGCGCGGCAACCTGCCCTATGACGCGGTGTGGGACCAGCATCCGCCCGGCCTTCCCGCACTGCTCGCCGTGGTGCAGCTGCTTATCTCGGATCCCGTGTTCGGCGCCCGGCTCGCGGCGACCTCTGCCGTGGCGATCGCGGCGGCGGTACTCTACCTGTTCTGCGCGCGCCACGCGCGCCGTCCGGGCGTAGGTCTCATCGCCGCGCTGCTCTACATCGTATGCATGTCCCGCTACGGTGGCCTGTCCACCAACACCGAGGTGTTCAACAACGCCGTGGTCGCCGGGGCCGCCTACCTGTTGTTCGGCGCCTTGCGCGGGACTGGGGACGGCCTGCCCAGGGCGCTTCTGGCCGCTGTGCTGCTCGGGATCGGCCTCCAGATCAAGTATGTGATACTGCCGGAAGCGGCGCTGCTCTGCCTCGGCTATCTCGTGGCCACCTACGCCAGTCGCCGCGCCCTCCGCGCCGCCCTTGTCGCCGCCTGCCTGTTGATCGTAGCTGGATGCCTGCCGACCGCCGTCGCGGTCGGATATTTCTGGCACGAAGGTCTGCTCAGGCCGTTCCTCGAGGCCAACATCACCTCCAATGTCACCTATTTGAGCATAATTCAGCCCCTCAACCAGGTCATACGGGACACTATGGGCGGCCTCGGGCCATTGGTGGGGCCGGTTCTGCTGATCTGTTACGCAGCATGCCGGGGTGGCTTGAAACCGGCTGACCCGGCCGCCGCCGCCTTGCAGCCTTGGCTCCTGCTTTGGGCGGTCGCGGCGATCATCGACATTGTGCTGCCGCTGAAATTCTATCCGCATTACTTCCTGGCGCTTTACCCGCCCATCTGCCTGCTGGGTGCGCTCGCGCTCGATACAATCGTCCCGAGGCGGCGCGCCACGTTCGCGGCGGGCTTTGCGGTGCTGTTCGTGACCGCACTCCCACTTTGGATGATCGGAGTCGCCCGGGCAACGAACCATACCGCGGCCGACGCGGCTCGCACGATCGCCCAAACTCTGCGCGCGGCCGGCGCCGGCGATCAGGATGTTTTCGTCTACAACTACAAGCCTGTGGTCTACGCCCTCGCCAGGGTCCGCCCTCCGACCCCCTATATGATCCGGGCCGAGTTGGTCGATTTCGCCCGCAGTGCGAACATCAACGGTGAAGCCGAGGTCAACCGTATCATGGACGCCGGCCCACGCTTCGTCGTGGTCGATTTGGGGCAACTCTCTAACCCCGGCTCCGACCCGCTTGACCATCTGATGCAACGGCGTCTGGCCCCCTATCACGTGATCCAGCAGGTGGATGATGGAAATGGCGAACGTATTTCACTAATGAAACGTTGATGATCGTGCCGAGAGACTGCCGGCTGCTTGCATTGGCACGACGCATTTCACCACCATCCCCAGCACTGGCCCGACCGCCGCTAAAAGGCTCGGGCGCCATAAAGTTCGAGCCCGGCGCAGGATTGCGCCAGCACTGAACACGGCTGAAGATCATCCCATGGCCACGACAATGACGCTGATCGACCTCGCGGGGGCTATCGCGCTGTTGTTGTGGGGTGTGCGGATGGTGCAGACCGGCATCCAGCGCGCCTTCGGAGCCGGATTGCGCCGGATCCTCGGCGTGGCCCTGAGCAGCCGGCCGAAAGCGTTCTTCGCCGGACTGGCTACCACCGCCGTGTTGCAGAGCAGCACCGCCACCGGCCTTATGGTGTCCTCGTTCGCAGCGGCGGGCCTGGTCGATCTGGTGCCGGCGCTCGCGGCCATGCTGGGCGCCAACGTGGGCACCACGCTGATCGTGCAGTTGCTGTCTTTCGACGTGTCCCGCATCGCCTCGCTATGCCTGCTGGGCGGTGTGATAATGTTCCGCCGTGGTGGCGAAACCCGCACGCGGGATCTCGGCCGCGTGCTGATCGGCCTCGGCCTGATCATGCTGGCACTGCACCAGTTGCTCGAACTGGTCACGCCGTACGAGGACATGCCAAGCCTTCGCCTGTTGCTTGGCAGCGTCGCGACCGAACCTCTGATCGCCGTCCTGCTGGCCGCCGTGCTGACCTGGGCGGCACATTCCAGCGTCGCGGTCGTGCTGCTGGTGATGACGCTGGCTGAAAAGGGCGTGGTGCCGCCGGATGCCGCCTTTGCCCTGGTGCTCGGCGCCAATCTCGGCACCGCGATCAACCCGTTGCTCGAACGTGCCGCCGGCGAGGACGGCGCCGGGCGCCGTCTTCCGATCGGCAACCTCGTCAACCGGCTGGTCGGGGTGGCGTTGGCACTCGGGTTGCTGAACTGGATCGGCCCCTGGCTGGTCACCATCGAGCCCGACCCGGCGCGCGCGCTCGCCGACTTCCACACCGGCTTCAACCTGATACTCGCCCTGCTGTTCCTGCCGGTGCTGGGGCCGTTCGCGGCTCTGCTGCGTCGCCTCTTCCCGGATCGCGTCAACGTCGCGGATCCGTCCCAGCCGCTATATCTGGCCGAGGCCGCGCAGGAGACGCCGACGATTGCCCTGGCCGGCGCCGCCCGTGAGGCGTTGCGGATGGCCGATATACTCGACGCCATGCTGCGCCGCGCGCGTGAC
>JANXXW010000298.1 GCA_025350425.1 Rhodospirillales bacterium | reverse complement strand
CTGCGCCTCGGCGGCTCCGATCTCGGCCAACCCGTGAGCCCTGCGCAGATGACCGCCGGCATCCACCGCCAGCGCGCGCTGAACTTCGCGCCCGGCAGCCGCTACCTCTACAGCAACAGCAATTTCTGGCTGCTCGGGCTGATCGTCGAGAAGCTCTCTGGCATGGCGCTGCCGGCCTTCCTGGAAAGCCGCATCTTTGCCCCCCTCGGCATGAGCATGACCCGGATGACGCCGAGCACGCTCGAGCCGGTGCCCGGCCTTGCCACCGGTTATTCCCCGGTCGCCGGTGATTCCCCAGTCACCGGCGGCTGGCAGCGTGCCCCTCACGCCTATCCCCTCGGCGGCGAGGGCGGCCTGGTTTCCTCCGTCGTCGATCTGGCGATCTGGGACCGCGCCCTCACCACTGGCGAAATCGGCGGGCCGGGGCTGCACGCCGACCTCGTCAAGCAGCACCCATTCCCGAACGGCGAGCCCAATGGGTATGCGCGAGGCTTGCAGATCGGCGACCATCGCGGCGTGCGGACAGAAAGCCACGGCGGCTCCTGGCCGGGGTTCAAGACCCAGTTCATGCGCGTGCCGGACCATAGACTGGTGGTGGTCGCGATCTCCAACGACGAAGCAGCCGACGCCTATCATCTGGCCACCGCAGCGCTCGACATGCTGCTCGACGGCAAGCCCGGCGTGCGCGCGGTGCCGGCGATGCCGGAGCGGACGGAGCTGGAGCGGTGGCCGGGCCGTTACCTCGATCATGCCAGCGGCGCCACGATCGATGTGGAATTGACCGCCGAGGGCCGCCTCGTGAGCCGCGCCCATGGCCTTTCGTCCCGCCTCGTCGGACGCGGTGATGGCTGGTTGAGAGCCAGCCGGGCCGCCGCCGATTTCGCAGCCCGGCGGGTAACGGACGGAATCGAGGTTGTTGCCGACGCTGGCCACACGGCGATCTATGCGCGCGTAACCGGCGACGCGGCGCTGCCGGAGGGGCTCGACGGCCGATATGCCAACGCCGAGATCGCGGCGACCTGGACCATCGCCGGCACGACGATGCACGTCGCCGGGCCAGTCGTCGGTGCCGAGAACTGGACGGTTGCCCCGGTCGAAGGCGACTTCATCCGCCTGTGCCTGCCGCGATTGCTGTTCGAGAGCTGGCTTGACGTGCGCGTGCGGCGCGACGCATCGGGGAGGATCACGGGATTGCTGGCCGATGGCGGCCGGGCAAGGGGATTGTTGTTCACCCGGGAAGAGGCGCGTGGATGATCCTCCCGGATCATGACGGCGAGGCGTGGTGGAGCCGGCTAGCTGACGGTTTGGAACAACAGGATGGCATTCAGTGACAGCACTATGACGGTGGCCACGACTGCCAGCACGAACATGGGCATTCCGGTGCGGAACTCACCCATGACGGAGCGGCGGCGCCCGATCACCAGCAGCGCGATCATCGGCACCGGCAGCACGACGCTGAGCACGACTTGGCTGATAATGAGCGAAAGCGTCGCGTTGTAGCCGGCTGCGACCACGAAGAACGACGGCACCATGGTGACCAGGCGGCGTATCCAGACTGGGATACGGAAGCCCACGAAGCCCTGCATGATGACCTGCCCGCCCATCGTGCCCACGACCGACGCCGAGATGCCGGACGCCATGAGCGCCACCAGGAACACCGAGGCAGCGCCAATGCCGAGCAATGGGATCAACGTGCTGTAAGCGGTTTCGATTTCTGCCACGTCGCTATGCCCGATGTGGAATGCGGCCGCAGCCATGATGACCATCGCCATGTTGACCAAACCGGCATAACCGAGTGCCACCAGAACCTCGCGGTTGGAGTAGCCGATCAGCTTGACCTTCTCGCCATCCGTCGCGTTCGGGAAGCGACTCTGGGTCAAACTCGAATGCAGGTAGATCGCGTGCGGCATAACGGTGGCGCCGACGATTGCTACTGCCAGCGTCACCGCAGCGCCATCCGTCAATTCTGGCACGAAGGTATGGAACGCGGCTGCACCCCAATCGGGCGGCGCGATCACCAACTCGATGATGTATCCAAGGCCGATAATACCCACCAAGCCTGCGATCAGTAATTCCATGGGGCGAAAACCACCACGGGTCAGGCTCAGGATGGCATAGGTTACGGCGCCGGTGACCAGCATTCCAAGCATCAGCGGGAGATGAAACAGCAGCGACAACCCAATCGCGCCGCCGAGGAATTCGGCCAGGTCGGTCGCCATCGCCGCGATCTCGCTCACACCCCACATCGCCCAGACGGTGGGTGGAGAAAACTGTTCGCGGCATAGTTCGGGTAGATTACGGCCGGTGACGATACCGAGCTTTGCCGACATCGCCTGGAACAGCATGGCAACAAGGTTGGCCAGCAACACGACCCACAGCAGCCCATACCCGTAGGCAGCGCCTGCCTGGATATTGGTCGCGAAATTGCCGGGGTCCATATAAGCGACAGAAGCGATCACGGCCGGGCCAGCGGTGGGCAATAGCGCGCGCCACCCGCGCCGGCGCCCGGTCAGCACCTCGCCAACGGCATCACGGGTGCGGTCACTCATATTGCGGGCCGCGATGGTGATGCTCATGGTGCGCTATGTAACCATGGCTACACTTCTGTCAACGCGCTGGAAGATAAAGCGTGCCGATCAGTCATTGGGTATGGTTATCGGTCGCCGACCGCCTGCCTGGGGCTACGTTCCGCTATCGTCAGCCTGGAAACGGGCCGCGAGGTGGGCGGATTGGGAAATGGCGATAAAGCCCAGGACCTCGTTCCAGTCGTTCAGGCATCAATGTCCGAGCGATTGGCGTTTCAGTGCGGCAAACCCTCCACTGAACAATGCTCCGAAGCCGAGGGGCATCGCCAAAAGGGCTGCGACACCGCCGAACGATGCGGTGCGACTCACAACCGGTGTTACAGCAAAGGCCTGACGACAATCGGTGGATATCAAACTGATCCGCTGCCGTCAGCCTGCTGGGCTGGTATCCAGGACGGTCGCCGAAACAGCCAACGTGCCGCCATGCCGACGCAAATCATCCATGGCCGCTTGAAGCCCGGCGAGGTAGCTCGCGATCGGTTGGGAGTCCGGCAGGGCTTTCGTGAACAAGGGCGCTGTGCTGGCAATCGCGACGATCATGTCAGTGCCGAAAGGCGGCCCGACATGCCAGCCGGCATAATCCGCCCGGGGTTTGCCAAGATCGACCAGGGCGTGGGCGGCGAAGGTTCGTAATGGATAGCCGTCGCCAGGCACCAGGGACGAGACGGTCGCGTCGCTTTGAAGATAGGCCACGTGTAGGTAGCCGGCGAAGCCTGGCATGGTGACCTGCAACGAGATCACGTCATTGTCGCGCAGGCTGGCCGGCCCGCCGACCTGCGCGATCTCCATGGGTACGCGGCCGCCGCTCGTCATGTCTCCGATTGGACGCAGCAGGTCCAGCGCCGGACAGAACGGGCCGCTGAACGAATGCACGCGTACGGCCGCCGACGCTGGATTTGCCGCCGCGATCGCAAGCCGGGCGGCTTCTTCCGGCGGCCCGGTGCCAGCGATCCCGGTGACAGTGGCGGCGCCGTCGTCGCCGGTGCTCGCATGCGTGAAGCTGCATCTCACTCCGGACAGGGCGCTTGTCAGCGCCGCCTCGATCATCGCGGCCGAACGCTTTGGCGCCGGGGGCGGGATATTGATCGCCTCGACAATCGGGGCGGCCACGGGTGGTGGAGGTGCGGCTATCTTGGCGGGCGGAGTGGGATTGATCGCGGGCTGGATGGATGGCGGCGGCACGATTGGAGCCACGACAACCGGGGGAGCCGCGACCGGTGACGCCGTTACGGGGGAGGCCGCTATTGGGGAGGCCGCTACGGGGGAGGCGGGCAGAACCGGCGCAGGCGGGGATTCGAGGATGACCGGCGCGACTGTTGCCGGTTGCGTCGAAGCCTGCCGCATGGGCGTGACCGGCGGGGAATCCTTCGGCAACACCAGCCAGACGATCGCCCCGGCGACGACCGCGAGGCCGACGCCCGCGCCGACCATCACCGGCATCTTGCCGCCTCGTTTTACTGGCGCGGCGGGCAAGGGCGGAGCCTTAGCCGGAATCGGAGCTGGAGCCGGCGGGCGGGCCGGCGCGGCGGCCCGCGGCGCCACGATGGTCTCGTCGCTCGCGAACGGATCCTCGAACGCGGTTGGGATTATGGCGTTGCCGGAAATAGCGGCGCGCAACGCCTCAGCGAAGTCGGCTGCGTTGTCGAACCGATCCTCCGGACGGCGTGCCATGGCGCGGGCGACCACACCGTCCAAGGCGGGCGGCGATGTCACCGCGAGTTCCGAGGGGCGCGGCGGCGTGGTGGTAAGGGCTTTGTGCATGATCGCCGTCATGCTGCCGTCGAACGGGCGGTCGCCGGTTAGAAGCTGATACAGCATCACGCCGCACGAATAGATGTCGGTCCGCCGATCGACCACTTGGCCCATGAACTGCTCGGGCGACATATAGGCTGGTGTGCCGAGCACCGTGCCGGCCTGCGTCATGCTGCTGGCCTCGATCCGGGCGATCCCGAAATCGGCGATCTTGGCGCGATTCTCCAAGGTCATCATGATGTTGGCGGGCTTGATATCGCGATGCACCACGCCGCGCCCATGGCTGTAGGCCAGCCCGGCCAGTACGTCCTCCATGAGGGTGGCGGCCGACGTCGCGGACATCCGCTCGTTCGCGCCGAGCATCTCCTTCAGCGAGCGTCCTTCGACGAACTCCATGACGATGTAGGCCACCGCGTCCGCCTCGCCGTAGTCGAACACGCCGACGATGTTGGGATGGGTCAGCCGGCCGGCGGCCTGCGCCTCCCGCTTGAAGCGGGCGAGCGCCTCTATCGCCTCCTCCTCGTCGGCTTCGGGCAGGCGCATCGTCTTGATCGCGACCCGCCGGTCGATCACCGGATCCCAGCCATCGTAGACGATCCCCATCGCGCCCTTGCCGAGCGTGCCGCGGATTTCGTACTTGCCCAGGGAGCTGGGCTGCGCCGGGCCGCTCATAGCCCGGCCATGACCCGGCCCGGACCCGCGTCGGCCGAGACGGTCCGGCCCCTGCCCTCGCCTACCAGGGCGAACGGCGCCCAATAGAACGGGTGCGCGATGCCAGCGGGCAGGCTGTGCCCGGCGCCATCTAGCATGAACATCTGCGCCCCGCGCAGCGCGCCTGCCACCCCGAGCGGGTCGCCCGCTCGCATCCGCTGCAACGTTCCGGCGACGAGCAGCGCCGTCGCCTGGTCGTTGACCGACCAGTGCGTTACCATGAGCGCCCGCGCTCCTGCATAGAAGAAAGCGCGCGCAAGACCCGACAGGCTCTCACCCGAAGTCGATCCATTCGGCCCACCCGAGTTGCAGGCCGATAGGATTACCACATCGGCATCGAGTTGCATGGTGGTGATGTCGGAGGATTTGAGCAGCGCGCCGCCCGCGTTGACGGCACCAGGCGGGTCGGAGGTGACGATGGCGGGCTCGGTCTGGCAACGCAGGTCGGTCGGCAGCAGCGCGTGGGTCGCGAAATGCAGCACGCGGTAGGAGCGCAGATCAGCCCGCAGCACGGCAGGGGTATTGAAGCTCGGCCCCTCCAGCGCGTCGGCGGCGGAACCCCCGAGCAGCATTCGCGCCGCGTCCAGTTCCCGCCGCGCGAACGGCAGCGGTGGCAGGCCGGCGAACAGTTTCGCGCTATCTTCGCAGGTCTTGGCCGGGAACGTCAGCTCCGCCTGCGCCACGGTCACCGGGCGGAAGTCACCGAAGCCGTACCACGGGCGGCTGGCGCGCGAGGTCGCGGCCGCCTTGCGAAGGGACACGAAGTTGGCCGGGGCCGGCACATGGGAAATGGCCACGCGCCTGATCAGCCACGGCGCGCCGGCAAGATTGTCCTGGGTGGCCGGGCCGGTCAGCAACAGGCCGAACGGCAACGACAACAGCGGCCCGACCGGCGCCACCGTCAGCGATTGCAGGCCGTCAAGCAGTCCCACCGACTGCCCGAGAGTGTCGGAGTAGATTTCCTGCGCCGCCGCGATATCGAACGGAGGTGGCGCGTCGCCAGTCGGCTCGATCGTCTTGCGGACTCGCTTGACCAGTTCCGTCATCACCGCGCTTCCGCCCCGGGTCGGCGTCGCGTCGATCTTTCCGTCGCGCAGCACGAACAGCCAGCCGTCATCGGCGGTCAGCGTCAGGGCGGCGAAAGCCTCGCCATGGGCGAGCGCGGACAGCACGTCGGACGCCGAAGCGACCTCCTGCACGAGCTGGCCGTAATTCGGCGCCGCCGCCTGCAACGCTGATTCGGCGTCGGCGAGCGTCGCCTGGGCCGCAGCTACCTGCTTGGCCAGATCCTCCTGGCTCACGGCCTCGGCGCCTTGCGTGCCTTTCTCGCTCGCGATGTCGTAACGCCGCTGCAGATCGGCGACAGCCAGGCTCGCATCCTGCTGACGGCGGATCGCCTCGCCGACCTTCGGGTCCTTGGCCGTCTCGGTGAGGCGGGCCGAGGCCTGTGCGATCT
>JANXXW010000255.1 GCA_025350425.1 Rhodospirillales bacterium | reverse complement strand
TGGGGCATGGCCGACCTCGACCGGCACGCGAAATGGAACATGACGGGCGCCGTCGTGGAGGTGCCGAACTGGCCGCTATGGGCAGGGGGGAGCAGTACGGTGGCGGCTCTGCTGGCGGCGTTGCTGTTGAGTCGGCGACCGGATATTCGCCTCACCGGCAAGATGCTGCTGGCCGGATTGACACAGATGTTCTGCGCGACGCTGGCCTGCGTGCTGCTGGCGATGGCTGGCAAGTACCTGTCTGGTTTCGCGGCGGTGGTGTGGGGCGTGCTTGCCACCGGGCAGGCCCTGTTGCTGGTGCTGCTGCTGGCCGACAGCTTCGAACTGGCGGAAACGCTGTTCGGCCGCGCGCGAAGGCGGGCGGCAGCTGATCTGATGCCCGGTGGCGCAGTCCGGTTCCCCAAGGTCTCGATCCACGTGCCGATCTGCAACGAGCCGCCGCTCATGGTGCGGCGGACGCTGGATGCACTGGCGGCGCTCGACTACCCCGATTTCGAAGTGCTGGTGATCGACAATAACACCGAGGACCCGGAGTTGTGGGAGCCGGTGGCCGAGCATTGCGCGCGTCTCGGGCTGCGGTTCCGCTTCTTTCATCTCGGCAAATGGAAGGGCTTCAAGGCTGGGGCGCTCAATTTCGCGCTGCGACAAACCGCAGAAGATGCCGAAATCGTCGGCGTGCTCGACAGCGATTACGTGGTCTCACCCGACTGGCTGCGGGCCATGGTACCGCATTTCGGCCGGGCCGAGGTGGGGTTCGTGCAGTCGCCGCAGGATTACCGCGACAACGACGGTGGTTTCTTCAAGCGGCTGATGTTCTGGGAGTATGCCGGCTTCTTCCACCTCGGCATGGTCACCCGCAACGAACGCAACGCCATCATCCAGCACGGCACGATGACGCTGATCCGCAAGCATGCTCTGGCGAGAGCTGACGGCTGGGCGGAGTGGTGCATCTGCGAGGACGCCGAGTTAGGCCTGAAGCTGTTCCGGCAGGGGTGGGAGGCGGTCTATTCTGAGTGCAGCTATGGCCGCGGCGTGATGCCGGACGATTTCTGCGCGTTCCGCAAGCAGCGTTTCCGTTGGGCCTATGGCGCCATGCAGATATGCCGCCGCCATGCGGGCGCGTTGCTGTCGCCGACCAACCGCGATCTCACGCTTGGGCAGCGCTGGCATTTCGTCATGGGATGGCTGCCCTGGGTGGGTGACGCGCTCGGGCTGATGTTCCTGCTGACGGGGCTTGTGTGGTCGGCCGGGTTGATTGTGGCGCCGATGCGGTTCGAGTTCCCGATTGTGCTCTTCATGGTGCCGTCGATCGGGTTGTTTGTGTTCAAGATCGCCCAGCTTTTCGCGTTGTATGGCGCGCGCGTGCCGTGCGGGTTCCGTGATCGCGTGGGGGCCGCGGTGGCTGGGCTGGCGCTGTCGCATACCATTGGCAAGGCGGTGCTGAAGGGGCTCGTGGTGCGGCGCGCGCCATTCCTGCGCACGCCCAAGATGGGGAACGCCCCGGCGCTGGTGCAGGGCCTGATCATGGCCCGCGAGGAGCTTCTTCTGCTGGTGCTTACCTGGTCCGCGCTAATCGGCGTGGGCGTCGCGCACCGGATGGCGACGTGGGAGGCGACGCTGTGGTGCGTGGTGCTGTTCACCCAGTCGCTGCCGTACGCGGCCTCGGTGCTGGTTTCTGTCGTCGCCGCCGTGCCTGCGCACCGCCGGGTACTGGTGCCGGCGCCGGTACCGGTGGTGGTGGATTGGGCGCGCTCGGTTGCGGGCGACTGAACTTTCCCGCCGTGGCAGGTTTTGGGGATAGCGGGTTAGGATGCCCGCTGCCACGCAACGAGGTTCCGCATGCGCCGTCTCCCCCCTGTCGCAATCGCACTCGGTATCGCCGGGCTGATCCCGTTCATCGGCTGCGGCTTGGGCACGCTGGCGCTACCGCCCCCGGATTCTGAACGTTTCCTGACGGCGCTGCTGACCTATGGGGCGGTGATCCTCGCGTTCCTGGGCGCGGTGCATTGGGGTTTCGTCCTGGAGAGCCCCGACCCCGAGGGCGCGGCGATGGTGGCCCGGGACCGGGTTCGCCTGGTGTTGAGTGTAATCCCGGCGCTGATCGGTTGGCTCGCGTT
>JANXXW010000208.1 GCA_025350425.1 Rhodospirillales bacterium | reverse complement strand
ATTACCTTTGCCCCTCCAAATCTACAACAAACACTGCTTCAGAGTTGAGGTAGACTTTTGATTTTGGAATACCGAGAAAACGCGCATTCACATGAGCTTTAGGAAACAACTCTTGCACGCGCCACCAGCGCCGGGGTGTCGTCCTGCCCAACATGGGCGCCGTCGCACCGCATGGCGACGGCGAGGTCCGGGCGGTCGTTCAGCAGGAAGGCCACGCCGCGTTCCTGGACGACCGGGCGAAGCACTTCGATCGCCCGCTTCAACTCCTGTTCGGAAATATCCTTCAACCGCAACTGCACGGCGGCCACGTCGCCGGCGTCGAGCGCTTCTGCCAGAACCCTGGAGAATGCGACCGGCTCCAGCGCGGACGGAGTGATGAGATAGAGGCGACACCCGCTGGGGCCCTCGCGGGTCTGCATGATCGTTCGGTCCGGCTGGCGGTTTGAATGGGTCGCTCGCATAGCCCAGGGCGCCGCCGGTGTCACGCCGGGCGGTCACGTCCAGCCAGCCACGCGTCGAGTTTGCGCGCCGCCCCGCGAACGCCCAGGTCCAGGGCCGCCGGGCATTCCGAGCCGACTTCCGCGCCGAGCATCGCGCCTGCCGCAACGACGGCTGCAAAGGCCGGGCAGGCGAGGTCCAGCACCAGCCGCATCTGCCCGATCCGCAGCGCCGCCATGGCGCGTCCTGGCGCGTCGCCGCAGTCGAGAATGTCCTGTACGTCGGTGGTCCGGACGGCGTCCACGATACCCTTCCACCACAGGCAACCCGCGAATTTCGCGGCACCCATTGCGGACAACAGGCATACCGGACGACCAGGGGCAACCGCGAGCCGCGCCTGGGCCAGACCGTGGATAACAACCGCTGGAAACGAGATCATGCTTGACCTTCAAGCGTTTGCACGGTTGAAACTCCAAATTCGCGAGGTCGATTGCATTGGATCCTGGAGGGATTGGTGGCTGACGACGACGACGCTGCCAAGGCCGCCGAGCGGCTGGAACGTGCCCTCGACCGAATCGCTACTTCGGTTTCGGCGTCTCCCCCGGTCATGCCCGATACGCGGGAAGATGTCATCGAAACGGTGGCCGAAGTGGCACGCCGCCTCGACACAGTGATCGGCCGCATCCGTTCGGCCCTCGGACCGCATACCAGAGACTGACCGCGACCCCCGCCAACAGAAGGAAACGCCGTGGCCCAGGTCACCGTGAAGATAAATGGCTACACCTACACGGTGGGCTGCGAGGACGGGCAGGAAGACCACCTGATCGCCATGAGTTTCCAGGTGGAAAGCCGTGTCGAAAGCATCAAGGCGCTTGGTAGCCAGAGTGGCGAAGCGCGCCTGCTGGTGCTGGCCTCGCTGCTCATGGTCGACGAGATCCACGATCTCCGCGTGGAGATCGAAGCCATGCGCGCAGCCAAGCCTACCATGGGCTTGCAAGCCGACAAAGCCGATCCGGAGTTGAGCCGCAAGCTTGGCCGCCTCGCAATTCGCGCGGAACAGATTGCAGCGGACCTCGAGCAGCCCTAAGTAAGTAAGGCGGGGCTGCTGGGTGCGTCAGGCAATTTATCCCCAGGGCCAATAAGCATCCTCCGGGGGCTGGCGCTGTCGTGATCTTGGTCACGGTAACCGGTTCCCACCTGCAACAGCAGGCTCTGGGAGGATAGTAACGTCAACGGCTACGGCGGCTCCGCACTTCATTTCTCTCTGAACTCGACGCGGCAAAGCGGGCCATGATGCTGGACGCGCGTGCTGGCTTCGCCGGATGCGATCGTGGCGAGCTTCTCGCCGCGACGACGAGTTTGGTGCCCGATTGGTTACTGGTGCAGTTGCTGGCCTTCGACCGGTATCGTAGGCGTTTCGGTCACGGCGGCAGCTATCACGACCTCGATCGGGTTTTCACATAACGAAAGTATCTCCGCCCACATGCGAATTCTTTTCCTCGGCGATATCGTGGGCCGTGTCGGCCGCGATTCAGTCGTCGCTGCCCTGCCCGGATTGCGTACGGCCCTGCGGGTCGATTGCGCCATCGTCAACGGTGAGAACGCCAGCCACGGTTTCGGCCTCGCCCCGGATATGGCACGCGCACTGTTCGATGCCGGGGCCGATGTCATCACGCTCGGCAACCATGCGTGGGACCGCAAGGAGCTGATCCCCTATATCGCAGAAACCCCGCGCCTCATCCGCCCACTTAACTTTCCACCGGGCACGCCGGGTGCCGGCATCACCACTGTGACGCTGGCGGACGGGCGGCGGGTCGCGGTGATGAACGTGATGGGGCGGCTGTTCATGGACGCGCTGGACTGCCCGTTCCGGCTTTCCGCCCAGGAACTTGCGAAATACAAGCTCGGCAGCAGCGTGGCCGCCATCGTGGTGGATTTCCATGCCGAGGCTACCAGCGAGAAATGGGCCTACGCGCATTCGTTCGATGGACAGGTGAGCCTGGTCGTCGGCACCCACACGCACAGCCCATCCGCCGATCATCACGTGCTCGCAGGGGGCACGGCGTTCCAGTCCGATGCCGGAATGTGTGGCGACTATGACAGCGTGATCGGCATGGCCAAGCAGAACTCGGCCGCACGGTTCTGGCGCAAGATGCCAGGCGACAAGCTGGCACCGGCCGATGGTGAGGCCACCATCTGTGGCGTGCTGGTCGAAACCGACGACGCAACAGGCTTGGCGTCGAGCGTTTGGCCGCTGCGCCAGGGCGGGCGTTTGTCGCAGGCGATGCCGCCGTCCTAAGATCGGTGATCCCAACAGACACATGACAGCTGGACCATGGCCGGACATTCGCAATTCAAGAACATTATGCACCGCAAGGGCGCGCAAGACGCCAAGCGCGGGCGCATCTTCGCCAAGCTGATCCGCGAGATCACGGTCTCGGCGCGCTCGGGTCTGCCCGATCCCGCCTCCAACCCGCGCCTGCGTTCGGCGTTGACGGCGGCGCGGGTGGCCAACATGACCAAGGACACCATCGACCGCGCGATCAAGAAAGCGAGCGGCACGGACGCGGGTGCCGATTATCTCGACATGCGCTACGAAGGTTACGGTCCGGCCGGGGTCGCCATCATCGTCGAGGCGCTGACCGACAACCGCAACCGCACCGCGTCCGATCTGCGTAGTGCCTTTGCCAAGCATGGCGGGGCGATGGGCGAGACAAACTCCGTCTCCTTCATGTTCTCCCGGCTCGGCGTGGTGCGCTATCCCGCCCGCGCGGCTGGCGAGGACGACATGCTGGAAGCGGCGATCGAAGCCGGGGCGGAGAACGCCGAGAGCGGGCCGGAAGGCCATGAGGTCACCGCCACCGCCGAAAGCTTCTTCGCCGTGCGCGACGCGCTGGAGGCGCGGTTCGGGCCAGCCGATTCGGCCACGCTCGATTGGCGCCCGACCACGCTGGTGACGCTGGACGAAGACCGCGCTGCCGCCGTGCTCAAGCTGGTGGACGTGCTCGACGAGTTCGACGACGTGCAGAACGTGTATGCCAATTTCGATATCCCGGAAGCCGTGATGCAGAAATTGTCGGCCTGATCCGATGCTCCTGTTGGGCATCGATCCCGGCCTGCGTTTCACCGGCTGGGGCCTGATCGAGAGCGACGGCAACCGGCTGCGCCACGTCGCCGACGGCGTGATCGCGACCGATGGCGACGCCAGCGTGCCAAACCGCCTGCGCGTGCTGCACGACGCGCTGATGGCGCTTCTGGCGACCCACCATCCGGAGGAGGCGGCGGTGGAGGAGACCTATGTCAATCGCAACGGCACCGCCACGCTCAAGCTCGGCTATGCCCGCGGGATCGCGCTGCTGGCTCCGGCGCTGGTCGGCATTCCGGTCGCGGAATACGCGGCGAAGTCGGTGAAGCTGTCGGTGGTCGGCACCGGCGGCGCGGACAAGACGCAGGTGGCGATGATGGTGCGGCGACTGTTGCCGGGTGCCACCCTAAAGCGGGCAGACGCGTCGGACGCGCTGGCAGTGGCCATCTGCCACGCCCACCACCGTGCCAGCCGGACGTTGTGGGCGGCCGGGAAACGGATGGCATGATCGCCAAGCTGACCGGGCGGATCGAGGCAATCGAGTCCGATCGCTGCATCGTGGATGTGCACGGCGTCGGCTATCTCGTGCAGGCTTCAACCCGCACGCTCGCGTCCCTCCCGCCGCCCCCCGCCGAGGCGCAGGTGCTGATTGAGACCGTGGTGCGCGAGGACGCCATCCTCCTCTATGGCTTCGCCGACGCCGCCGAGCGGGACTGGTTCCGGTTGCTGACCACCATCCAGGGCGTCGGCGCGCGGGTGGCGCTGAACATCCTGTCCGCGCTGGCACCGCGCGAACTGATCGCAGCGATCGCGGCCGGCGACCGGGGCAGCCTGACGCGGGCGCCGGGCGTGGGCCCCAAGCTGGCGGTCCGGCTGCTGACGGAGTTGCGGGACAAGGCGGGTGCCATGCCGACCGGCATCGGTTTCTCGCCGATCATTCCCGGCCCGGTCGGGGGCTTGGAGGCTGATGCGCTGTCGGCGATGCTGAACCTCGGATACCGTCGGATGGAGGCGCATCCCGTGGTGACCAGGATCGTGGAACGCCTTGGCGCCGACGCCTCGATCGACATCGTCATTCGTGACGCGTTGAAGGAGCTCGCGCGATGAGCGACACCGAACGCACTGTCTCGCCGGTCCGCGCCCTGGAAGATGCCGCCGAGGCGTCATTGCGGCCGCAGACGCTGTCGGATTTCGTCGGCCAGAAGGCAAGCCGGGAAAACCTTTCGATCTTCATCGAGGCGGCCCGCTCGCGGACCGAGGCGCTGGACCACGTGCTGCTGCACGGGCCGCCGGGCCTGGGCAAGACCACGCTGGCGCAGATCGTGGCGCGCGAGCTGGGCGTAGGCTTCCGGGCGACTTCGGGGCCGGTGATCCAGCGGGCCGGCGATCTGGCCGCGATCCTGACCAACTTGCAGCCGCGCGACGTGCTGTTCATCGACGAAATCCACCGCCTGCAGCCAGCCATCGAGGAAATCCTGTATCCGGCGATGGAGGACTTCCAGCTTGACCTAATCATCGGCGAGGGGCCGGCGGCGCGCAGCGTGCGGATCGACCTCGCGCCGTTCACGCTGGTCGGCGCCACCACCCGGTCCGGCCTGCTGGCCACACCGTTCCGCGACCGCTTCGGCATCCCGCTGCGCCTGGTGTTCTATACCGCCGCCGAGCTGGAGCTGATCGTCAGCCGCGGCGCCCGCAAGCTCGGCTTCGGGCTGACCCGTGAGGGTGCCGTCGAAATCGCCCGCCGTTCGCGCGGCACGCCCCGCATCGCCGGCCGCCTGCTGCGCCGCGTGCGGGATTTCGCGCATGTGGAGGGCACCGACCCCGTCGACCGCGAGACTGCGGATGCCGCGTTGCTGCGGCTGGAGGTGGACCGGATCGGGCTCGATGCCATGGACCGGCGTTACCTCCGCCGCATGGCCGAACACCACGGCGGCGGCCCTGTCGGCGTCGAGACGCTTGCCGCCGCGCTGGCCGAGGCGCGGGACACGCTTGAGGACGTGATAGAACCCTATCTGATTCAGGAAGGTCTCATCCTGCGTACCAGCCGGGGCCGGATGCTGGGCGAACGCGGCTGGCGGCATCTGGGGCTGACGCCGCCCGCCGGCACCCAGCCGGTGCTCGACCTTCTCGGTGAGGATGGATGAGCGGTCATCCCGGCTCCACCCTGCTGGAGGGGCGGCATCGCTACACATTGCGAACGTACTATGAGGACACTGACGCCGGTGGTGTCGTCTACCACGCCAACTATCTGCGCTTCGCTGAGCGCGCTCGTACCGAGGCGTTGCGGGATTTAGGCGTGCCGCATTCCGAAATGACCGCAAGTCATGGCCTGATCTTCATGGTGCGGCGCGTCAAACTGGACTATCTGGCGCCTGCGCGGCTGGACGAGGCGCTTGTCGTGGTGACGGAACCACTCGCATTGCGCGCGGCGTCGGTCGAGTTGCGGCAGACCGTAATGCGGGCTGGAACGAGGTTGGTTGTCATTGACATCCAGCTCGTCGCGGTGCGGGTGGCAGATGGTCGGCCGGGTCGGATACCGCCGCGCTGGCGGGAGGCGCTGCTCCGTTTGGGGGCGGGGCAACGGGAGGGTTAGGCGAGTGGATCGGGCTGTTGATGCGGCAAACCTTGGGACCGCGGGGGCCGATATGTCCGTCCTCACGCTATTTTTGCAGGCGGATATCGTCGTCAAGCTTGTGATGCTGGGGCTGTTGCTGGCGAGTGTCTGGGTTTGGGCGATCGTGTTCGAGAAGGTGTCGGCGTTGCGCCGCGCCCGTAAAAGCGCTGATACGTTCGAGGACCGTTTCTGGTCCGGTGGCAGCCTCGACGAACTGTACGACCAGGAAGGCGCCAAGCCGACACATCCCATGGCCGCCGTGTTCGGCGCGGCGATGTCGGAGTGGCGGCGCAGCCAGCGCGTGGCCGGAGCGGATATGAGCCGTAGCGGCGTGCGCGACCGCGTGGACCGTGCCATGAACGTCACCATCTCGCGCGAGATGGACCGGCTTGAGCGGTGGATGATCTTCCTGGCCTCGGTCGGCTCGACCGCGCCGTTTATCGGGCTGTTCGGGACCGTCTGGGGCATCATGCACAGCTTCTCGGCGATTGCGGCCATGCACAACACCAACCTCGCCGTGGTGGCGCCCGGCATCGCAGAAGCGCTGTTCGCCACCGCGATCGGTCTGGTGGCCGCGATTCCGGCGGTGCTGGCCTACAACAAGATCAGCAACGATTTGTCGCGCTATGCGGCGCGGCTGGAGGGGTTCGGCACCGAGTTCGGCGCGATTTTGTCGCGGCAAGGCGAGGAGCAGGTCTAGATGGCTGTCGGGCTGAATGGCGGCAGGAACAAGGCACGCGGGCGCTACAAACCGTTGGCCGAGATCAACGTGACGCCCCTGGTGGACGTGATGCTTGTGCTGCTGATCGTGTTCATGGTGACGGCGCCGCTGATGAGCACTGCGGTCAATATCGATCTGCCGAAGGTCTCGGCTTCCCAGGTGAACCAGGACAGCACGCCGCTGAATGTGTCCGTGGACAGCAGCGGGGTCATATTTCTGCAGGATCAGGCGGTGCAGGTGCCTGAGCTGATCGCCAAGCTGCAGGCGATCGCGCAGGACCAGAAGGATCGCCGCATCTTCGTTCGGGGCGACAAATCCAACTCGTTTGGCCGGATGCTCGAGGTGATGGCGACCATCATCCAGGGCGGTTTCACAAAGGTGTCCCTGCTGACCGATCCAAGCGGTGCGGCCTCGCCCGCTGCTCCGGCCGCCGCTGCTCCGGCCGCTGCGGCGCCTGCCGCCACTCCCAGGCCCGCGACTTCGGCCGCCCCGCGCCCGGGACGGGGCTGATCTCCGCACGCCGATGAATTCCGGCCTCAAACGCGGTGCGTCCGTCTCCGCCGGTCTGCACATTCTGTTCGTTGTGGCCCTGCTGCTCGGATTGCCGAGCACGCTGCCCAAGGAGGACGAGCCACAGGTCGATGTCGAGCTTGCGACAGCCCCAGGGCCGCCCCAGAAGGCGATGAAGTCCGAGTTGACCGGGCCGGTCGCGGCACC
>JANXXW010000194.1 GCA_025350425.1 Rhodospirillales bacterium | reverse complement strand
AAGCCATTCCCGCCCTCGCAGGCGCTTGTGTCTCGGCACGAAACGCTCGAGTTGCACGATGTGAGAGGATAACCGTCCTAGCGCATATAGGCCAATGTCGCCAAGCACGATGCCGGCGTAAAGGGCTGAAAGAGCCAGCGGAATTGAAACACCCCCTTCGGCTACGATGATCGCAGCCAACACCGTAGCCGCGTCTTCCAGTATGAACGTTCCAAGAACGATCAAGACGAATTGTAGTTCCGGTGACTGTCCGGCCCAGGCCAGTACGGCGGCGGCGGTCACAGCGCCACTATCGAGCGGTCCGGCGCGACGGTAACGCGGCTGGATTAGCGGTCGGAGCAGCCTGCGCCTGTCGGATCAGATGCGCGCAGACATTATTTTCACCAAGCCCAAGCTGAATGGTCGGGAGCAACGCGCCCAGCGGTGTCAAAAGTATGCCCAGCCCCACAGCCGCACCCACACGGGCACCTAGCTCGACGGGGTCCGGCCCGATGCTGGGACGTTTCAACCTGCCGTCCACCAGGATATCGGTAGGGAGCGACCCAATGCTAAAATGCTTTGCCTCGGTACGAAGCCGATATTTAATCGTCTCATTTGTAAGGTCGACGTCCCCAGTGCCAGTGACGTTAGCCTCTGTGGTATCCAGCAACAGCACTCGCGTGTCGAGTTTCCCATGCTCGAGCACGAAATCCATTACCAGACAGCGCACTTCCGCCTTGGTTGGAATACCCAACGCCGACAACAACGCATTGCCGATTTCCAGGCCGGACAGATCGACCAGGAGTGCGCTGATATTGCCACCTTGGTTCATGAATAATTTAAGTTCGCCATTCCCATGGCCGAGCAGCGCGGCCAGCGAGTTGCCGTTGCCGTCGATTATAGCCTTGCCTCCAATGGCGCCAGCGCCACCGAACGTGTGGGTGGCGGACATCAGGCGGCTTAGATCAACTTGCTTGAAATCGATGTCTGCGCGCGTGTGAACCACGTCCTGCTTGCTGTCGAGCGCTACATTGCCGGAAATTGAGCCTTTGCCGACCGTAAGTGTCAGGGGATGCAGCGAAAGCTTACCGTCCTGGATAGTCAGGTTGACGAGTAGACTGTCGAACGGGATGGAGCGTCCTTGAATTTTTGCGCCCTTATACCGCAGTTCGATATCGGTCGCCCGCAACTTCGGCAGGTTGATGGGCATATCCGGTATCACACGTGAACTCGCCTCGGCCCGAGCGAGTTCCTGCCTTTGGCCAACGGACTGGTTTGGCGTGGATTTGCGACCGGGGGTGGACCCGATAAAGCCGCCGAGATCGGCGAGGTCGATAAAGTGCGAGGACAGGTTAGCGATGACTTTCTGCCGGTCGCTGTCGGGATCGACTTCGATATCGCCTTCAAAATCTGACGATCCCACCTTACCGGCGATTTTGGTAAAAAGAATTTTACGATTGCTGTAATCGAGCTGTCCAGCGATGGAATAGGCGGGCGTCTCTGGGATCGCGATGCCGGTCAACGGGAAAAGCAGTCCTAGATCAGGTCCAGCTAAATCGAGCCTAAGATTGGCGCCGGCGAATGTCAGCGGGTTTTCGACAGTGCCTAAAAGGGAAACTTTGGTGGGGCCATTGGCCAGTTGGAGGCTCACTGGGTAGGGATTTGTCTTGTCACGCAATGAAAGTAGAGCGCCGCCGACGAATTGGCCGGTGATGGGCTGATTTGCATAGGTTCCCTTGGCGTCGATCAAGACTTGGCTCGGATGGTCGGCGTCCGCGGCTCGCGTCGAGATATCGGTTTGGAAGTCGGTTCGCAGCTTCGGTATCAGAACATGGGCATGGCCATCCGTGATTCGGAGATCGCCTATTTGCGGACCTAGCTTTGATTTAGCAGGATTTTCATCCCCGGAACCTGCCAGCTTTAAACTATAATTATTCTGGCCTTCCGAAGTGGCGCGCGCATCGATCACGGGATGATCGATCTCGATCCAGGGTACTACGATGCTGCGGTCACGCACGTATGCGCCAGCATCCAACTGAACTCGCAGCTTGTCGATGCTGGCGAGGGGCGGACCGCCCTGAAAATCGGGTGGATTCTCGATCGTTACTCCGTCGGCTTCGATGACCAGGCGGCGGGCAAGCTGGACGTGAAGATGAGCGATCTTCACAGGAAGGCCGATGGCGGCCGAGACTTGGTTTTGCGCCAGCGGGATGAACCAATCCCAGTTCCATAAAATACCGACAAGCAACACAGCGACAACGACTATGCTGGGGACGATGATGCGCTTACGCGGCATGGCCATGGCCAAAGACTTTCCGGGTTACGGCCTCCCCGCGACGACATATCTCGTGGCCAACGTCAAGTAAACGTTAGACCGAAGCGTTGGTTCCGACTGCGCCGCCTGGGCAACAATTCGTGATATTGACGATTGTGTAAGACCGTACACTCGCCACGCTGTGGTTGTTGCGATATCAGAAAGCCGGTGGAACCACGCTGGAATGCTCCTTGCTGACGCAGACAATTATGATTGTTGACGATGATGACGACGTACGAGAGATCCTGGCGGAAACGCTCGAGGAATTCGGTTATCGCGTAATCCGCGCTGGCAGTGGCGAGGAGGCATTGATCTGCCTGGATCATGACCAAGTGCCGGATATGATCATCACCGACGTCCGCATGCCTGGGATGTCTGGTCTTGAGCTGGCAGAGCGGATTCGCGAACGGGCGGACCATGTGAAGCTTCTGCTGATCTCCGGGTATTTCCTACCACAGTACGTGACCGAACGGTTTTTGAAGAAACCGTTCCACATGCACGAGTTGCGATCCGCAGTGCGCGCGCAACTCGGCTGAGGCCGGTTGTCCTGACGGCGAAAACTGAGGCATCCTGGTCGCAAACGCGGGGGAACGGGATTGGGCATCGCGGCGAAGGTATGGCTGGTGGCCGCTTTAACGGCTGGATTGGTCGGCGCGGCCTGCGCTGGCGAGGTTATGGATGGCGTGCGAGCGCGCGGGATCCTGCGCGTCGGCACGACCGGTGATTACAAACCGTTCAGTTTCCGCAATCCAGATGGAAGCTATGTCGGTGCCGATATCGATATGGCACGCCGCTATGCGGCACATCTAGGTGTGGAAGCCTCTTTCGTACCCACCGTATGGAGCCGGTTGAACCAGGATTTTGCAGCTGGAAAATTCGACATCGCGGTGGGAGGCGTGACTAACCTGCCCCCACGCGCAGCCATCGCCCCATTCAGCATCACGACTTATGTGGATGGCAAGCGGCCCATCGCCCGATGCGCCGACCGGGACCGCTTCGTCAGTATCGACGCGATCGACTTGCCGGATGTTCGCGTGGTGGTCAATCCAGGCGCTTCGAACGAGGACTTTGCGCACAAGAGCTTTCCGCACGCGACGTTGGTCGTGCATCCCGACAACGCGACTGTATTTGATGAGATCGTGGCGGGACGGGAGGACGTGATGGTCACCGACGGTATCGAGGTGGACCATCAGGCCTTTCTCCATCCCGAATTATGCGCGACGCGCGTCTCGGCCCCTTTCACGCGGCTGGAGAAGGCATTCTGGCTCCAAAACGATCCTGACCTCGTGCGCGACGTGGATGGATGGCTGGGGCAGGAAATCAAATCCGGCGCATGGCAGCGGACGCTGGATGCGGCGTTGAAGGAACCCTGAAGGCCGAACTCACCCTCGTCCGACGAACGGCATCTTGGTCGCCATCACGGTGACGAACTGCACGTTGGCGTCCGGCTCCAGCCCGGCCATGAATGCGACCATGCGGCCGACATTGTCCACGTCCATGGTTGGCTCAGGCACCAGGGTGCCGTCGGCCTGGGGAACGCCGCCGGCCATGCGCTTGGTCATGGGCGTGGCCGCATTGCCGATGTCGATCTGGCCACAGGCGATCTCGAAACGACGACCATCGAGGGCGATGGACTTGGTCAGGCCGGTGATGGCGTGCTTGGTGGCGGTGTAGGCGGCCGAGCCTGGGCGTGGTGCGTGCGCCGAAATAGAGCCGTTGTTGATGATGCGGCCTCCCATGGGGGCTTGAGCGCGCATCATGCGGAAGGCGCCGTTGGCGACCAGGAACATGCCGTCGAGATTGACGGCGACGACGCCGCGCCATTGTTCCCACGTCATGTCGCCGAAATTAGTACTCGGCACGTTACCGCCGGCATTGTTGAACAGCACATCGAGCCGGGGGTGCTTCTGCTGGATCGCGTCGAACAGGGAGGCGACCGAGGCCGGATCGGAAACGTCCGTCGCCACGCAGGTGGCGTGGTTGGCGTCGCCCAGGGAGGCAGTTTCCTCGAGCATCTCCTGACGACGTCCCGCCAGGACGACCGACCAGCCATCGCGCAGAAGGGCCAGGGCGGCCGAGCGTCCAACGCCGCTGCCCGCGCCGGTTACGAGTGCCGTCTTTCCGGTGTTCATATGATCATTCCCCCAATTTCATATCGATCTAGATACCCTCGTACTTCGTCAAGAGCCATTCCTTCGGCTCGGCTGCGGCGGCCTCGTACCAAGCCGCTACCAGCGGATGAGCACGTACGGAATTACAGTACGCCAGCGCGTCGGCGCCGAGATCCGGTTGATAGCTGAGAAGGCGGGCGACGACGGGTGCGTACATCGCGTCGGCATTGCCGAAGATGGAGCCAAACAGGAACGGCCCGCCATGGGCCGCGCGAGCCTCGCGCAAAATTGCCTCGATGCGATCTATGTCGGCGCGACACCCGGTTGTGACGGCCACAGATGCATTCCTGCCAAGGTTCATCGGCATGGTGCTTCGAAGGTCGCGGAACCCCGCATGCATCTCGGCGGCGATCGAACGCGCATGGGCGCGGGCAGCGCGGTCCTCGGGCCAGAGACCTGGGGCCTGCTCAGCGCAGTACTCACAGATAGCAAGCGATTCCCAGACGCGCGCGCCACGATGCTCGAGATAGGGCACGAGATCCGATGGGGTACGCCCCTTGATGGCCGAGGTGCCGCCACCCGCGAGCGGGATGACGACTTCCTCTACGTCGAGCTTGGCCAACCGAACGGGTAGCCAGCCACGCAACGACCACGAGGAGTAGCGGCGAGTTCCGATGATCAGCCGGCCGTCGGTCATGGGTAAATTCCTTGCGGCTGCCCAGGTTGCCACGCTTGCGCGTGATCCGGCAAAGCGCGACTTTCGCGTAGCTGCGATGACATGAGGATCGGCATGAACGAAATGAGTCTGCGTCCGAACAATCTCGACGCGTTCTGGATGCCTTACAGCGCCAACCGCGCCTTCAAGGCAGAGCCGCGCATGCTGGCCCGCGCCGAGGGAATGTACTATTATACGAATGATAACAGAGAGGTGTTGGACGGCACCGCCGGGTTATGGTGCTGCAACGCGGGGCATGGGCGGCGCGAGATCACCGAGGCTATCCAGCGCCAGGCCGCGACCATGGATTTCGCGCCGACCTTCAATATGGGCCATCCGCTGGCATTCCAGGCTGCCGCCAAGGTGGCGGAGATCACGCCAGATAAGCTTGACCGTATCTTTTTCACCAACTCCGGCTCCGAAGCGGCGGACACCGCCCTCAAGATCGCGCTCGCGTATCATCGGGCGAGGGGCCAAGCGCACCGAGTGCGGCTGATCGGGCGGGAACGCGGCTATCACGGGGTCGGCTTCGGCGGCATGTCGGTCGGTGGCATCGGCTCTAACCGCAAGCAGTTCGGGGCATTGCTGCCTTACGTGGATCATCTGCCGCATACCCATAACCCCGGCGTCAACGCCTTCTCGCGCGGGCTTCCGGCCCATGGCGCCGGGCTTGCGGATGCGCTGGACGGGCTTGTGGCACTACACGGCGACACGATCGCGGCGGTGATCGTGGAGCCGCTCGCTGGTTCCACGGGAGTATTGGTGCCTCCGGTCGACTACCTGCGCCGGCTGCGGGCGGCCTGCGATAAGCACGGCATCCTGCTCATATTCGACGAGGTGATCACGGGTTTCGGGCGCCTCGGTGAGAATTTCGGGTCAGAAGCGCTGGGTGTGACGCCGGATATGCTGACCATGGCCAAGGGCCTCACCAACGCGGCCG
>JANXXW010000191.1 GCA_025350425.1 Rhodospirillales bacterium | reverse complement strand
CGAAGTTCCGGTTCGAGATCGTGGCCGGCGCCAAGGGCGAAGATCCCTGGGTGCTGAAGCTGCTGCGCCGCACCCGCGTGTTGCGCGTCCTGGGCGAACACATCGGCAACTTACTCGGCGTCATCGGCACGCTGCGCTTTGCCCTGCCGACACGGACTCGGCGGCCCGAGGTAGTTTCGAAACCGTCACGGTTCGGCGACGCTGTGTTCCTCGGTATCGTGGCCATAGTGGCCCTCGCCGCCGTATACAGCATCGTCAATTACATCGCTTCCCACGATGTCGGTATGTCAGACGTTGGCGAGGCACTGCTGCTCGGCTCTATCACGTTGCTGCGGGTGGTCGTGCTAATCGCGCTGGCGAGCCTGATATGGGTGCCGATCGGCGTCTGGATCGGTCTGCGCCCGAACTGGGCGCGGCGCATCCAGTTCGCGGCCCAGTTCGTTGCCGCGTTCCCCGCCAACCTGCTGTTCCCCATCTTCGTCATCGCCATCGTATACTTCCACGTCAGCGCCGACATCTGGCTGACTCCGCTGATGATCCTGGGCACCCAGTGGTACATCCTGTTCAACGTCATCGCCGGCGCCTCCGCTTTCCCCGGCGACATGCAGGAGGCGGCCAACAGCTTCCACGTCGGCGGCTGGCTGTGGTGGCGCAAGATCATTCTGCCCGGCATCTTCCCTTATTACGTTACTGGCGCCATCACGGCATCGGGTGGCTCGTGGAACGCCGCCATCGTCGCCGAAGTCGCCACATGGGGCGATACCAAACTCGAAGCGCACGGCCTCGGTGCCTACATCGCGCGGGCCACTGATGCCGGGGACTTTCCGCGCATCGTGCTCGGGGTGGTGGTCATGTCGATCTTCGTGCTGGCCTTCAACCGCGTCCTGTGGCGCCCGCTATACGCCTACGCCACCCGCCGACTGACCCTTTAGGAGCGCAACATGAGCGCAACCGTCCCTCTGCTCGAAGTAAAGGATGTCCGCCAGTCCTACCACAAGGACAGCAGCGCCGATCTGCTGGTGTTGGACGACGTGGATCTCACCCTGCAATCAGGCGAGATCGTGGGACTGCTCGGCCGTTCCGGTTCCGGCAAGTCCACCCTGCTCCGCATCGTCTCCGGCCTGCTGATCCCCACCGCCGGAGACGTGCGCTGGCGCGGTAAGCCGGTCGTTGGTCCCGCTGGCGGCGTTGCGATGGTGTTCCAAAGTTTCGCACTGTTTCCATGGCTGACCGTCGAGGAAAACGTCGAGTTGGGCCTGGAGGCGCTCGGCGTGCCTCGCGCCGAACGCCAAAACCGCACCGAGGCCGCGATCGACCTGATCGGCCTGGGCGGCTACGAGAGCGCCTACCCGAAGGAACTATCCGGGGGCATGCGCCAGCGCGTCGGCCTCGCCCGAGCCCTGGTCGTGCATCCCGACCTGCTGCTGATGGACGAGCCGTTCAGCGCGCTCGACGTGCTCACCGCCGAGACGCTCCGCACGGACCTCATCGACCTCTGGTCCGACGGTAAGCTGCCGGTGAAATCCATCCTTATGGTGACCCACAACATCGAGGAAGCGGTGCTGATGTGCGACCGCATCCTGGTGTTCAGCTCGAACCCCGGCCGCGTCGCCCATGAGTTGGCGGTTCCATTTCCCCACCCTCGCAACCGCCAGGACGCCGCCTTCCGCGAATTGGTGGACGACATCTATTCAGTGATGACCCGCCGCACCGCCAAGCCCGCCACCCACACCCTTACGTCCACGACGGAATCGAGCTTCGCGACCGCACTCCACCCTATCTCCACCAACCTGCTTGCCGGCCTGCTCGAGGCGCTGACCGCTTCCCCCTACGAAGGCCGCGCTGACCTTCCCGCGCTGGCACAGTCCCTCCAGCTCGAAGCCGATGAGTTGCTGCCCATGGGCGAGGCTCTGCAATCGCTGCGGTTCGCCGACCTGGAGGAAGGCGACCTCCAGATCACGACGCATGGCCGCGAGTTCGTCCAGGCCGACACCGACAACCGCAAACTGCTGTTCGCCAGCTCGCTCCGCGCCAATGTCCCGCTGGTTGCCGTTATCCGCCGCACCCTGGACGAGCGCCGGAACCACCGCGCCTCCGCCGTGCGGTTCCGCGAGGAACTGGAAGACCACATGTCCCCCGATTACGCCGAGGACACGCTGAGAACAGCGATTGCGTGGGGCCGCTATGCCGAGCTGTATTCGTACGACGAGGAAGTCGCCGAATTCAGCCTGGAGGACATCGAACACGAGGGGTGAGGTTGGCCGCCCGCTTCCCGCCGCCGCGTTCCCCTGTCTATGCTGTCCCGAACAAATCGGGAGATACCTCAATGCTGACCCGCCGCGCCATGTTGGCCGCCTCGGCCGCCGTGATAACTGCGCCCGCCGCCCCGTTTGCCCGTGCCGCCACCCCGGCGGGCGTGGCGGTCATGGCCAAGCACATCGACGACGTCATCAGCTTCGACCCCGCCGAATCCTATGAGTTCACCAACAACGAGGTGGACGGCAACATCTACCGCCGCCTTGTCGGCCCGGACCAAAGCGATAACACCAAGGTTGCCGGGGATCTCGCCGAGAAGTGGGACATCAGCGCCGACGGCAAGGAGTTCACCTTCCATTTGGTGAAAGACGCCTTCTTTCCCTCTGGCAAGGCACTGACCGCGCACGACGTCGCATTCTCGTTACAGCGCGTGGTCGTACTCAACAAAACCCCCGGTTTCATCCTGACGCAATTCGGCTTCACCAAGGACAACGTGGAGAAACTGGTCCGCGCGACCGACGACCACACGCTGCAAATGAGCCTGCCGGTCGCGCAGGCGCCTACCTTCGTGCTGTTCTGCCTTTCGGCCAATGTTGGTTCGGTGGTCGAGAAGGCCGTGGTTCTCGAACACCAGACCGGCAACGATCTCGGCAATGCCTGGATGAAGGGCCACAGCGCTGGCGCCGGCCCCTATCAGCTCACCCAATGGGTTGCCAGCGACCATATCACCATCGACGCCAACCCGCATTCGGGGCTGCCGGTTAGCTCCAAGCGCGTGACCCTGCGCCACATCGTCGACCCCTCGGCCCAGTTCCTGATGCTGCAAAAAGGCGACGCGGACATCGTGCGCGACCTCACGCCCGACCAGCTAAAGTCAATAACGACCGGCGACGGCACCACAATCACCTCCGCAGGCCAGGGCTCGTCGATCTACATCGCCATGAACATGGCAAAGCCCGAGTTCCAGAAGCCGCAGGTGCTCCAGGCGATGAAGTGGGCGATCGACTACGACGCCATCGCCAACAACATCACACCCAATACTTATGTAGTCTCGCAGTCCATCCTGCCGAAGGGCCTTCCCGGCGCCCTCACGGACATGCCGTTCAAGAAGGACGTGGCCAAGGCCCGTGCGCTGCTGGCCGAGGCCGGCTACCCCGACGGTTTCTCGGTGAAGATGGATAGCGCCGCGATCTCGCCCTACGTCGACATCGCCCAGGCCGTGCAGGCCGACCTTGCCGCGATCGGGATCAAGGTGGAGCTGATCTCCGGCGAGCAAAAGCAGGTCATCACCAAGATGCGCGCCCGCACGCATGAGATGGCGATCCTGTATTGGGGGACGGATTACTTCGATCCCAACTCCAACGCCCAGGCGTTCTGCGCCAATCCCGACGACAGCGACGCCTCCAAGCTCCGCATCCTGGCCTGGCGCAACCACTTCAAGGATCCGCAATTGACCCAGATGGTCGAGGATGCGGCCAAGGAGTTGGACGGCGAGAAGCGTATCGGCATGTACCAGGAAATCCAAAGGATCGCCCGCGACCGCGCGCCGTTCATCATCCTGCTCCAGCAAATCTCGACCGCCGTGATGGCCAAGGGCGTGTCCGGCTTCGTCCTTGGACCGCTGCCCGACTACATCAAATACGCCGGCATCAAGAAGGCATGAGGCGGCTTCGCACGCTGGGGGCTGCGGTCTCCAGCGTGCCGATTACTTTGTTCGGGCTGGTGCTGGTCACGTTCCTGATTGGGCGGGTGATGCCGATCGACCCGGTGATCGCCATCGTCGGAGACCATGCCCAAAACGACGTGGTGCAGGCGGTGCGGGACCAGTTGGGCCTGGACCGCCCGCTGGTCGTGCAGTTCTGGATCTACCTCAAGCTGCTCGCCCACGGCGATCTCGGGCGCTCGGTGATGACCTCCAATCCCGTCACGCAGGACATCGCCCAGTATTTTCCCGCGACGATCGAATTGGCGACGGTCGCAATCCTGCTCGCGGTGATCGTCGGTATCCCGCTCGGCGTGCTGGCAGCCGTGCGGCGCGGCACCTGGATCGACCATTGCGTGCGCGTGTTCTGCCTCGCCGGCCACTCCATCCCGATCTTCCTGCTCGCCCTCATCGCCCTGCTGGTGTTCTACGCGACGCTGGGCTGGGCGCCCGGCACCG
>JANXXW010000170.1 GCA_025350425.1 Rhodospirillales bacterium | reverse complement strand
TGGCGCGCCCGGCGGCCCGCTAACGCTTAAGACTAAACGACGATGCGATGAGGCGCTGTGGCCAGGGAAGCCGCGATCGCCTCCCACATCTCCTTGCGCCCGAGGTCGACGTCGAGCGGCAACGGCCGCTGCGGCAGGCCGTCGGCTCGCGTGTACTTTTCGTTGAGCCAGCTGCGCCGGTCCGACAGGCCCCAGCTCATCACGCCCGATACCGCCGGGCAGGCCAGCACAGCGTCGAGCCAGGCGCGTGTATGGGCCGCGACCGCCGCGTCCCGCGAGGCGATGTCAGCTGGCAGGTTGTTGTCGCGCACGTCCAGTTCGGTCACGATGATACCCAAGCCCATGGACGCGATGGCGTTGACGAAGTTGTTCAGCACCTTCTGGTCGAGCGCCACTTGGCTCGCGTCGAGATGGGCTTGCAGGCCGACGGCCTGGATCGGCACGTTGCGGGCCTTGAGCGACGCCAGCAGATCGAGCAGGGCGCCGCGTTTCTTTTCCTCCCAGGGGACCGCGTAATCGGTGCCGTATTCGTTCAGCACGCGCAGCGCTCCGGGGTCGGTGGCCGCACACGTTTCGAACGCGATATCCAGGTAGCGCGGACCCAGCGCCTTCAGCCAGGGCGTGGAGCGCAGGCCCAACGCGTTGCCGTCCTCGGGCTGCACCACCTCGTTCACCACGTCCCAGTGCGCCAAGCGTTGGCGGAAATGCTGGGCGACGGTGCGGACGTGCGTGGCGAGGATGCGCTCCCCGGTGGCGGGAGACAGTTGCGCGGGCAACCAGTCGGGCATGGCCTCGTGCCAAACCAGGGTGTGTCCGCGCACGCGAAGACGCCGGGACGCGGCGAAAGCCATGAGTTCTTCGGCCGCCTCGAATGCGAATCTGTCCGGAGTGGGACGGATTTGTTCCCATTTGAAACTGGCCTCGGCGACCACCATGCCGCATTCCACGGGCACACGCGCCATGTAGGCCGCGTCGCGGCGCAGCATCGCGTGGTCGATCGCGGCACCGTAGAACATACCTTTTGACTGTGCGCGCGAATGCAGGCCGTCCGACGCAGCGATACCCGGCGCCGGACCAACGCTGGCAGCACCTCCGGTCAGCAACGCAGCGCCTCCGGCGAGCGCGAGACGGCGCGGCAAGGTGATCATCGTGGTTCCAACCGGTTGTGAATCGTAAATGTACCCTGGTGGCGATGACTGCCATCGAAATCCGCGCGGCATGGATCGATTGACGCGCCGGGCCGGGCGTGGCGAAACCGGTTCCATGCTCCCGAAATCCACCTGGATCGTCTCCGAGGCCAATGCCGGATTGCTGGCGCAGGCGTTGGGCCTTGCCGATGCCGCCGGGCTGGTGGCCGAGACGCGCGAGATACGGGCTGCCGGAGTGTGGCGGCACGTTCCGGCCGCAATGTGGCCGCGGCCCCTGGCGGCGATCGCGCCGGGCGCGTTGGATGGCCCGTCGCCGGAACTGCTGATCGGTTGCGGCGGCAAGGCGGCGGCAGTGCTGGCGGCGCTGGCCAGGCGGTCGCGCACCGTAATCGTGCAGCATCCGCGCATGAACCCCCGTCGCTTCGACCTTGTAATGGTGGCGCGGCACGACGAGTTGACGGGCCCGAACGTAATTGTCACCCGCACCGCCCTGCACCGGTTGACACCCGCGCGCCTCGCCGAGGCGGCGGCGTTCTGGGCTCCGCGACTGGCCCACCTGCCGCGCCCGCTTGTGGCCGTGCTGGTGGGTGGGGCCAATGGCCGGTTCCGGTTCGATACCGGCGTGGCGGCTCGGTTGGCGGATCAGCTTGTCAGTATGCTTCAGCGTGACGGAGGGAGCGTCGTGCTGACGCCCTCGCGCCGCACTTCGCCCGCACTACGCCAGGTGTTCGAGGCGCGACTGTCGCCGGTCGGCGGATTGGTGTGGGACGGAACCGGGGATAACCCCTATCTGGGAATGCTGGCGCTGGCCGACATGATCTTGGTGACCGAAGACAGCGTCTCGATGATGTCCGAGGCGGTGGCCACGACGGCGCCGGTTATGGTGGCGGGGCTGCCTGGCCGATCCCGGCGGATCGGGATGTTCCTGCGCGGCCTAGAAGCCGACCGGCGTATCCGCCGGTTCACGGGCAGGCTGGAGCGTTGGGCGGTGACCGCCATCGACGACACGCCGGAAGCGGCGGCTGAGATGTGCCGGCGCTTCGGCTACTGAGACGCTACAGAACCAGCGCGCCGAGCAGGGAATCCAGCCGCAGCGCGCCTTCGGGCATGGTGCGGAGGACGCCTCCGTCGCGTCGCAAATAGCCTTCCTCGATCGCGCGTCCGAGCGTTACGGCGTCGAGGCAGTCGTCCATGGCCAACGTGGTGCGCGCGGTGAAGCGGGCCTCATCGATGCCCTCCACCAGCCGTAGCCCCATCAGCAGCATCTCGCGGGCGCGCTCCATTGGATGCAGGGCGTCCTCGCGGGTCGTGCCATGGCCGTTTGCCTCCACCCTATCTGCCCATATTTCCGGCGCACGGTGGCGGCGGACGGCGGAAAGCATGCCGTCGCGCGTGACGCGGCCATGGGCGCCGGGACCGATGCCGGCATAGTCGGTGTATCGCCAGTAGGCGAGGTTATGCCGGCTTTCGGCGCCAGGGCGGGCGTAGTTGGATATCTCGTAGGACGCCATGCCGAAGCGGGCGGCCTCCTCGGCGGTGGCCTGATAGAGGGCCGCCCCGGTTTCGTCGTCGGGCAGCACGATGGCGCCGCTCCGGTGTAGGGCCTCGAACCCGGTGCCGGGTTCGATCGTGAGTTGATACAGGGACAGGTGGTCGGCGGCGAGGTCAAGCGCCTGGCGCAGTTCGGCGCGCCAGGCATCCAGCGTCTGGCCGGGGCGGGCGTAGATCAGGTCGAACGTCACGCGCGGGAACAGCTTGCGGGCGATTTCCAGGGCGACGATGGCCTGCTCCGCCGAATGCTGGCGACCGAGCAGGCGCAGATCGGGTTCGGACAGACTTTGGATGCCAAGTGAGATGCGGTTCACCCCCGCGTCCCGGAACGCCCCGAGCCGGCCAGCCTCGACGCTGGTGGGATTGGCTTCGAGGGTGATCTCGCAGTCCGGTGCCAGTGTGAACAGCCGCGCGGCGTCAGCAATCAGGGCCGCCGTGGTGGCGGGATCCATGAGGCTCGGTGTGCCGCCTCCGAAGAAGATCGAGCCGATTGTTCGGGGGCCTAGCCGCGCCGCCTCCCACTCCAGTTCCCGCGCGAGGGCAGCGGCGAAGCGGGCCTGCGGGATGCGGTCGCGGACATGGCTGTTGAAGTCGCAATAGGGGC
>JANXXW010000098.1 GCA_025350425.1 Rhodospirillales bacterium | reverse complement strand
GGCTGTTGAAGTCGCAATAGGGGCACTTGGCGAGGCAGAATGGCCAGTGAATATAGAGGGCGAGGGTGTCCATCACTGGTATATGGGCATCGTGGTCGTTCAGCCGAAACAGGCGACCAGAATCTGTGCGAAGGCCCGTGCGCGGTGGTTTGACGCGTTCTTCTCGGCGGCGCTCATCTCGCCGAAGGTCTTCACACCGCCGGTCGGCACGAACATCGCATCATAGCCGAATCCATTTGCGCCGCGCGGCGGCCAGACGGCATGGCCGGCCTCGCGGCCCATGAACGTCTGGGTATGGCCGTCCGGCCAGGCCAGGCACAGCACCGACACGAACCATGCCCGCCGGTCGATGGCTTCGGCGAGTTCGTCGTTCACCCGCGCCATCGCCGCGCCGAAATCCCGGCTGGGCCCGGCCCAACGGGCGGAGAGCACGCCGGGGGCGCCACCCAGGGCCGCCACGCAGAAGCCGCTGTCATCCGCCAGCGCGGGCAGTCCCGACGCGGTGGCGGCAGCGAGCGCCTTGATGCGCGCGTTGCCGACGAAGTCGGGCGCGGGCTCGTCCGGTTCCGCGAGGCCGAGGGCGCCCGCCGACACCACGTCCATGCCGAGCGGTGCCAGCAGTTCGTCGATCTCTGCCAGCTTGCCCTTGTTGTGGCTGGCGACCACCAGACGCTCCCCGCGTGCCAGCCTTCGGGACATCAGCCGAGCACGTCGCGCTGAATCTGGTGCAGGCGTGCCGTACCGGCCTTGGCCAACGCCATCAATTCGCCGAACTGCGCCTCGCTGAACGGCGATTGTTCGGCCGTGCCCTGGATTTCCACGATGCCGCCAGTGTCCGTCAGCACGAAGTTGGCGTCCGCCTCGGCGCCACTATCCTCGGCATAATCGAGGTCGAGCATCGCCGTGCTGCCGACCAGCCCGCAGGACACGGCAGCCACCTGCCCGGTGAGTGGGATTGTCTTGAGCACATTCATGCCGACTAGGTGCCGCAGCGCCAGCGACAGCGCGACCCAGGCGCCGGTGATGCTGGCGCAGCGTGTGCCGCCATCGGCGTTCAGCACGTCGCAGTCGAGCGTTATCGTGACCTCGCCGAGCGCCTTGCGGTCAACTACCGCGCGCAGGCTGCGGCCGATCAGGCGCTGGATTTCCTGCGTGCGGCCGGATTGCTTGCCCCGCGCCGCCTCGCGATCTCCACGCGTGTGGGTGGCGCGGGGCAACATGCCGTATTCGGCTGTCACCCAGCCGAGCCCCTGGCCGCGCAGGAACGATGGCACCCGGCCCTCAACGCTGGCAACGCAGAGCACCTCGGTGCCGCCCATTTTGATCAGGCACGAACCTTCGGCGTGGTGGGCGAAGCCGGGGATGATCGAGACGTCGCGGAGGCTGTCGAAGGTGCGGCCGTTGTGACGCATGAGAGCGAAAATCCTATGTGGCGCGCCCCTATGGCACATTCGCGGACGTGCGCTAACCGTGTAAGGTAAACATCATGAGCAACGCCGCTACCCGTAACAGAGTTGGCTATGAGGAAATCGAAAGCCTGAGCAGGCATGAAAGTTGTGAGCGCCGAAGCGGTCTCACGATGTCGCTCCCGCAGCCTTTGAAATGGCAGCGTCGGCAAGATAGACACAGCAATGGTTGGTCGGCGTCCATGCGTGGGCAACGCGCGGGAATCGTAGGATTTTTGCGGGAGAGTTCTGCGCTAAGGGTAAGCCTGCCGCAGATGTCTCTCAGAGCGTGCAAGCAAGGTTGCGAGAGAGCACTGGACGAAACCGGGGTATATACCCTGTCCGATCTACGCCTCCGAACTCCAGACCCAGCGGATTTCCACCCCGATTAACACCCCGAAAAAACCATTTGGCGAGCGCGTGCCGCTGCCTCCCGGCCTGGATGCCCGCTCGTCCGCCGTGTTGCGGGAGATCGTGGAGCAGTATGTGGAAACGGGTGAGCCGGTAGGTAGCCGAACCCTTTCGCGCCGGCTGCCCATCTCACTCTCGCCGGCCACCATCCGCAACGTCATGGCAGACCTCACCGACGCTGGGCTGCTGTTCGCTCCGCACACGTCAGCCGGACGCCTGCCGACCGATCAGGGCGTGCGGCTGTTCGTGGACGGGTTGCTGCAATTCGGTGAACTTTCCGACGATGATCGCGACGCGATATCGACCTCGTTGCAAAGCTCCGGGCGCAGCCTGGAGGAGACGTTGGCCGAGGCGTCCACCATGCTTTCGGGCCTGTCATCAGCCGCGGGGGTGGTGCTCGCGCCAAAATCGGAGGGCTACAACCTCAAGCACATCGAATTCGTGCCGCTCGGACATGGGCGTGCGCTGGTCATCCTCGTGAGCGCCGAGGGCCAGGTGGAGAACCGGGTGATCGACATCCCGCCCGGATTGCCGCCCTCGTCGCTCCAGCAGGCGTCCAACTACCTCAACGCGCGGCTGTCCGGCCGCCCGCTCCAAGAGCTTCGGCGCATCGTTGGCGAGGAGATGGCGGCCAACCGCACCGAACTCGATGACCTTTCGGCCAAGGTGGTGGAGGCCGGGCTCGCGACCTGGGCCGGGCCGGGAAGGGGGGGGAGCCTTATCGTGCGGGGTCAGGGGCGGCTGCTTGCCGACGTGACCCAGCTCAACCGGCTCGCGACCATCCAGCAGCTGTTCGACCGGCTGGAGACGCAGGAGACGATGGTGCGTCTGCTTGAACTGGCAGAGAACTCCGACGGAGTGCGTATCTTCATCGGTGCCGAGAGCGGGTTGTTCGGCGATGCCGGGCTTTCCATGGTGGTGGCGCCCGCCCGGAACGAGGCGAACAAGATTGTGGGGGCGCTGGGGGTGATCGGCCCGACCCGGATCAACTACGGCAGGATCATCCCGGTGGTGGATTACACCGCGCGGGTGATCGGGCGTTTGCTTGGCTGAGGCGATCATCGGGTGCTTGTGTCGCGTGGGCCGGACAACTAATTACAGCCGCCATGGACACCGAACACACCGACTACGTGCCTGACGAAGCCCCGCCGACGCCTGAGCAGCTGATGGAAGCGGCAACGGCCCGGATCACCGACCTCGAGGGTGAGCGGGACGAGTTACGGGACAAGTGGATGCGCTCAGAGGCGGAGATGTCCAATCTGCGCGCCCGCACCAAGCGCGAGATCGACGAAACCCGGCAATACGCCGTGCAAAAATTCGCCCGCGATGTGGCCGAGGCGGCCGACAACATCAAACGTGGCCTCGAAAGCCTGCCGCCAGCAGGCTCCGACGAGGCGCCGATCCTGGTAAAGTTGCGGGAGGGCTTCGAGGGCGTGGAACGCAGCTTCGTCGCGTTGCTCGAGCGGAACGGCATCAAGCGCGAGGATCCGACGGGTGCGATGTTTGATCCGAATTTGCATCAGGCGATGGCCGAGCAGGATAGCGCCGAGCATCCGCCGGGCACGGTGATCCAGGCCTGGACCCCGGCCTGGACGCTGAACGGCCGGCTGTTGCGCCCGGCGATGGTCGTGGTGGCCAAGGGCGCGGCCGCAAAGGTCGACACGACTGCTTAACTTCTCGTCTGCACAATAAACGCGCACGCCGCCCTTGCCTGGGACGAATGCGCTGAATACATCCATGACTATCCACCGTAGGGATCAAGGCGGTGCTTCGGGCTGCCTCGATCCGCTGAAAAGGAGCTAAATATGAGCAAGGTCATCGGTATCGACCTGGGCACGACCAATTCGTGTGTCGCCATCATGGAAGGCGGAGAAGTCCGCGTCATTGAGAACAGTGAAGGCGCGCGAACCACACCAAGCATCATCGCCTTCAGCGAAAGCGGCGAGCGCCTCGTTGGCCAATCCGCCAAGCGCCAGGCGGTCACCAACCCAACCAACACATTGTTTGCCGTCAAGCGTCTGATCGGTCGCCGCTACGACGATCCGCTGGTGGCCAAGGACAAGGGCATGGTGCCCTACGATATCGTGCGCGGCGATAATGGTGATGCCTGGGTCGAGGCGCGCGGCGAGAAGTATTCGCCCAGCCAGATCAGCGCCTTTACCCTCGGCAAGATGAAGGAGACGGCTGAGGCTTATCTGGGCGAGACCGTCAGCCAAGCCGTCATCACCGTCCCGGCCTACTTCAACGACAGCCAGCGCCAAGCCACCAAGGACGCCGGCCGCATTGCCGGGCTCGAGGTGCTTCGCATTATCAACGAGCCGACGGCGGCGGCGCTCGCTTACGGCATGGACAAAAAGAAGGGTGGCACGATCGCGGTCTACGACCTCGGCGGCGGCACCTTCGACATCTCTGTACTCGAGATCGGCGATGGCGTGTTCGAGGTGAAGTCCACCAACGGCGACACGTTCCTGGGTGGCGAAGACTTTGACATGCGAGTGATCGAGTACCTCGCGGACGAGTTCAAGCGCGACCAGGGCATCGATCTCAAAAAGGACAAGCTGGCGTTGCAGCGCCTGAAGGAAGCTGCTGAGAAGGCCAAGATCGAGCTATCTTCCTCCAAGGAGACCGAGATCAACCTGCCGTTCATCACCGCCGACGCGACCGGGCCGAAGCACCTCGTGATGAAGCTGACCCGCGCCAAGCTGGAAAGCCTCGTAGACGACCTTATCAGCCGCACGATGGCCCCGTGCCGCGCCGCGCTGAAGGATGCCGGCGTGACAGCCGCTGAGATCGACGAG
>JANXXW010000010.1 GCA_025350425.1 Rhodospirillales bacterium | reverse complement strand
GATCGCGGCTATCTGTCGCCCTACTTCGTTACCAACCCCGACAAGATGACCGTCGAGCTGGAAAACCCCTACATCCTGATCCACGAGAAGAAGCTGTCGGGCCTGCAGGCTCTGCTGCCGCTGCTCGAGGCCGTGGTGCAGTCGGCGCGTCCGCTGCTGATCATCGCCGAGGACATCGAAGGCGAGGCTCTCGCCACCCTGGTGGTGAACAAGCTGCGCGGCGGCCTGAAGGTTGCGGCCGTGAAGGCTCCGGGCTTCGGCGATCGTCGCAAGGCGATGCTGGAAGACATCGCGATCCTGACCGGCGGCCAGGTGATCTCCGAAGACCTCGGGATCAAGCTCGAGAACGTGACGCTCGAAATGCTGGGTAAGGCCAAGCGCGTGCTGATCGAGAAGGAGAACACCACGGTCATCGAAGGCGCCGGCGCGTCCGATGGGATCAAGGGCCGGGTTGAGCAGATCCGCGCGCAGATCGAAGACACGACCAGCGACTACGACAAGGAGAAGCTCCAGGAGCGTCTCGCGAAGCTGGCCGGCGGCGTTGCCGTCATCCGCGTCGGTGGCAGCACCGAGGTTGAGGTGAAGGAGCGCAAGGATCGCGTCGACGACGCGCTGCACGCAACCCGTGCGGCTGTTGAAGAAGGCATCGTGCCCGGCGGCGGCGTCGCTCTGGCCCGTGCGAGCCTGATCCTCGGCCACGTGAAGTACGACAACGAGGACCAGAAGTTCGGCATCGAGATCGTGCGCAAGGCTATCCAGGCCCCCATGCGCCAGATCGCGGAAAATGCCGGCGAAGACGGTGCGGTCGTCAACGGCAAGGTGCTCGAGAACGCCGATTACGCGTTCGGCTTCGACGCGCAGTCCGGTGGCTACAAGGACATGATCGCGGCCGGCATCATCGACCCGACCAAGGTGGTCCGCGTTTCGTTGCAGAACGCGGCTTCCGTGGCTGGGCTGCTGATCACCACCGAAGCGATGGTGGCCGATCGTCCCGAGAAGCGCGCCCAGTCCCTGCCCCAGGGCGGCGGCGGCGGCATGGGTGACATGGACTACTAAGACTTCTCTACACGCTGATATCGAAAAGCCGCCGTCCGGGGAACCGGGCGGCGGTTTTCGTTTGCGTGCCGTCAGGAAGCGGCTGCGAGACCTTGTTGCACGGACCGGTCCACTGGCGTCCGGAGCCGGCATCCGACAGTTGAGGTTGCGCCAGATCGGCTGGAACGACGTTCGTTACGCCCTATGCACGCTGATGCGCGAGGTCAATCGCTTGGCGGAGCGCTTCGAGCATGCTGCGTTCATCGGCGGTTCCGGTCCCTGCAATATCGAAAGCAGTACCGTGATCGACGGAAGTACGTATCACAGGCAACCCCACCGTGACGTTAACGCCGTTTTCGATGCCCATCACCTTGATCGGGCCATGGCCCTGATCGTGATACATCGCCACCACGACATCGAAATCTCCCCGCGCGGCGCGGAAGAATAGCGTGTCCGCCGGCAATGGCCCTTCGACGGACCACCCGCGCGCCTGCAACGCCTGCACGGCGGGGACGATCTTTTCCGCCTCCTCGCCATGTCCGAACAGCCCATTTTCGCCGGCGTGCGGGTTGATCGCGCACACGCCAATGCGTGGCGTGGCGAGCCCTGCTTTGATTAATGTCGCGTGGGCGCGCTCAATCGTGCGCGTTACCAGCCCGACATCGATACGCGCAATGGCGTCTATCAGACCGATATGCGTCGTCACATGGATCACGCGCAACTTCGGTGCGACCAACATCATCGACACTTCCGGCGTACCGGTGAGATGCGCCAGCATCTCGGTGTGGCCAGGGAATTTGTAGCCAGCGGCATGCAGCGCTTCTTTGTTGAGCGGCGCTGTGCAAATCGCGTCCACGTCACCGGCGACCGCCAAAGCCGCAGCGCGCTCGATGTAGCGGTAGGCGGCAGCGCCACCCTCGGCCGCCACGTGGCCAAAGGGCAGATCGGTCGGCACATGGCCTACCTCGATCACCTCGATAGTCCCTGGCGAGAAACGGGCCTGCGCAGGCGTGTCGACCACACAGATCGACAGATCGCCGCCGACAATTGCCACCGCCTGGCGAAGCCGACCGGCATCGCCGATCACCAACGGGCGGCAGCGTGCGAACAGATCAGCATGCGCGAGGCTCTTGACGATGATCTCCGGGCCAACCCCGGCAGGATCGCCCATGGTGATTGCGATGATCGGCCCAGACATGTTTGTCACTTCCTTAAAAGAGATTGTGTCGTAGCAGCGCCAGGCAGCGGGCCAGTGTCGCCTCGTCACCGAACGCGCCAGCTTTGCTTGCGACCGGCAGCGCCAACGGCCCTACCGTTATGCCCAGCGGCACGCCCGGCTCCAGTTCGGCCACCAACCGCAGCGCGTGCACACCCAACCGGGTAAGCAAGGCGTTGGCAGTATCACCACCGGTTACTACCAATCCACCAGCAGCGGGCAAGATCGGAACCACCAGTTCGGCAAACAACGCGGCTAGTTCGCCACCACGCGACAGGTCGGGATGCGCGTCGGCGGCGATCAGCACGACAACATCCCGTCCGGCATCGAGATGCAAGACCGCGTCGTCTCGGATTTCACGCCAGCATTCCGAGCAGGGGCCGGCGAAAAGAGCGGCTGCACCGATTTCCAGGGGATGGGCCAACCCGTGCTCGGCCAGATAGGCCGCCTGCCGACGCGAGGCTTCAGCGACGCTGCCGACAACGACGAGCACGGGCCGCCCCGAACTCTGCGAGATAGCCGTCAGGGCGAGGCTATCTGCGTTGCCGACGAGCCGGGCGAGATGGATCGCCAACCCGCCGCTGCCGACCCAGACCAATTCGCTGGCAACCGGCAAGGAGGCGGCGGCAATGATTGCGAGATCCGACTCCTCGATCGCATCGCACACCACTGCCGCAACACCCCGTGCACGGGCATCGGCAAGTGCGGCGGCGGTCGCAATGATGCCACTCCGGATTATGGCGAGCGGCAGGATCTCGGACGACATGCCAACATGGGACAGGATGTCCGGCAGGTGTGCTGAGCAATAAGTGTGATCGCGTGCCCAAAGCGGCGTCTCCTCCAGTGCGCATCCGACGATGCGCACTGACCCCTTTTCCGTCGAGCGGCCAAGACTGGGAAACGCTGGGGCCACCAGAGCCATCGGCGCGCGCCCGCCCCGCATGGTAGCGAGAAAATCGCACATTGCTGCCAACTCCGCAGCTGGCTGACCGCGCAGGGTGGAATCGATCTTTTTGTAAACCAGCACGCCCGGACTATGCCGTGCGGCAAGCCCCGTCACCTGTCTGCACGCGGCATCGTCGGGTGACAGGAAGCGACTCTCGGTGTTCAAAGCCACGACCGGACCGTTGCTTTCGCCAACCTCATTCCAGATTACCAAAGTCTCCAGGCCCACCTTGGCGAAAGCGATCGCGCAATCGGCCGCGCCCGTCAGATCGTCGGCAATGATCAGCCAGGGACTTCGCACCATCTCAAATGTTCCTCCAGCCTGATATTTACACGGCGTGGGGCCTTGGGCTCAAGGCTGGTGCGAGAACATCAGCTTGCCGGGCACATCGAGGTCTGCAGTTAGGATCGTCCCGCTCCCGGACTCAGTGATGTACAGCGTTTTGTTGTCCGGCCCGCCATAAGCGACGTTGGTGGTATGCGTGTCGGCGCAACTGCGAATGCGATAGATTGGCTCGCCAAGCTTATCGAACACCCAGACGGATCCCATCCCGACATGGGCGATAATCAACCGGCCCTCCGCATCCAGTGCAATGCCGTCCGGCCCACCCCAGCCGCCGGACAACTGCACGAACAGCCCTACCTTCGCGACCCGGCCATGCGGCATCAGTGGAACGCGCCAAATGCAGTTTCCGCGGGTGACGGCCACGTAAAGCGTCGATTCGTCGAGGTTCATTACCAGCCCGTTTGGGCTGGGGACGTTGTCGAGCAGGCAGTCAACGCGCCCATCTGGCGTGAGGCGAAACACCCGCCCGGTAGGGTCGTGCAGGCCCGTGAGCGCCTGATCGGTGAAATAGAGATCGCCGTTCGCCGCGAAGAACAGGTCGTTTACCGCTTTAAACCGCTCGATTCCGAACCGTGTCAGATAGGGCTTCACCACACCGCTGACTGGGTCCATCTCCATGATGCCGTGCTTGTAGTCGGCGATAAAAATTCGGCCGTCCTTGTGGAACTTGAGCCCGTTGGGCCAGCCGTCATACTGGGCCATCACGTGGAAGGTGCCGCTCGGATCCACCTTCAAAATGCGACCGTTCGGCAAGTCGACGCACCAGAAATTACCCTCGCGATCAAAGGATGGGCCTTCGAGCAGCGAGCCGGGCGGGGTGCCGGCCGGCTGGCCGCGCACCCACTCGTTATCCGGTCCGGCCGTGCGCAATTCGTCAGGATAGCGCGCAAACACCTTGGTTGGCAGATCTTGGGGAGGTTTGAAAAACATGTCGCTGCACTCCGAGGTCAGGCTGTGGCGGCAAGAGTGCCCCGGGTAAACACCAGTGCCGAGACGACGCCCAGCACCAGAAGACATCCAGCAATCACGAAGGCGAGGTCGTAATTTCCCGTCGCCGAAATCACATAGCCGGTCACAATCGGCGCCATGATGCCGAACGCGTTGCCGCCGACCACCTGAATGCCGGTCGCGGTGCCGATATCCGCAGGCGCCTCTACCAGATCGTTGAGCAGCGCAAAGTTCAGCGAGATCGCCGAGGACACACCGGTCAGCGCGATGGTAATCAGAACAAGGATGAGCTCAACCGAGTTAACCACCGGCACGAACAGAATCACGGATCCGATCAGCAGCATCACACCGACCATCAGGCGGCGACGTCCGCCTGAAACCATCGTACCACTCAGCAATCTGTCGCTGACCCGGCCTGCCAGTATCCCGAGTACTACCGCACCGAGATAGGGCAGAGCCATCAGCGAGGCGCTGGCCATGATGCTGATGCCTTTCTGGGATTGCAGATAGCCGGGCAACCAGGTCAGGAAGAGATACTGTGTGTAAACCGCACAGCCCTGGGTCAGCATGATCGCCCACATCGCCCGCTTGCCCAGCAGACCTGACACGCCGAGCGCTTGGCCGGCAACTGCCGTCGCGCCATCGGCGTTGCGTTCACGCAGGACAAATTCCCGCTCTGCCGTGCCTAGCCAACCCGCCTTCTCCGGCATGCGATACCAGACCAACCACACCGCCAACCAGACGAGCCCGATCAGGCCGCACACATAGAATGCTGGACGCCAGCCGAATGTCGTCACGAGGGCGCCGATCACGATTGCCCCCACCGCCGGACCAAAATAGGCACCACTATTGAAGACCGACATCGCAAAGCCGCGCTCGCTCGCTGGCATCCACTCACGGATGACGCGGTTACCAGCCGGATAGGTAGTCGACTCGCCAACCCCCATCGCGATGCGGGTGGCCACCAGCGAGCCAAAGCCTCCTGCAAAGCCAGTTAGAATGGTGGCGAGCGACCAGAGCCCGATACCCGTCGCATTTACCACCCGCGGACCGAAGCGATCGACGATCATCCCCATCGGCACCAAGAAGATCACGTAAAGCCACAGAAACGATGAAAACATATAGCCGAGCTGTACTGGCGATAGCCCGAATTCTGTTGAAATAGGCTTGATCGAGACTGATAGGACGACACGGTCGAGATAATTTATCGTGCTGAGAAAAAACAGCAGTACAAGTATCCAAGTGCGTTTATTTTTCATTATTGTTCCCTCATGATCGGCATCAGAAGGTAACGCGAGCGTGTTGCATAGATCAAAATTGTGGGTGCAGTTCCCCCGGCACCGCCGCACAGCACGACGCTGATCGTTCCAATTAGAAACTCGGCCCACGGGAGAGTGTGGGTGAGGTTGTTGTCAGGTTGTAAAGTGGGGAGCCAGGCGTAGCCGGTGGCGGATCGTAGTTCAGGCAGCGACCTCAAGCCGGGCAAGCCCGCGCCACGTGCGGAAACCCGCCCGTCGTCTCGTTCCGCCCGACCGCTCAGTTCGGCTGCGGCCGGCCATGGATCAACTCCCAGAACTCCACCGACGAGTTGACCCGGGGGAACGGCGTCTCCGGCGCGGCTACGCCGAGAAAGCTGCAGAGTGGCGCCCAGCCATCGGCGACGTTGAATATAAGCAGGCGCTCAGGCGCAATGGCAGCGCGCACGTCGGCGATACGCTTGCGATATGCTGCCAACAGGTTGCCCTCGTCCAGAACGCTGCCCCCGAACGTCTGGTCCACGATCATCGCCTTGCTGGCCGTCATCATCGCCGTGACGTGCGGCGGCATCGATTGCTGTTCATAGCCGCGCAAGAGCGTACCGATCGTCGCTGAAAAGCTTTTCAGCCACGCCTCCTCCGGCCGCGCGGTCAGCACGACCTTCGCGGTGGGGTAATGCGCCGACAGTTCGCGCCAGACATGCGCGCCCGGCCAGTCCACCTGGGAGCGATAGCCGGCGAACACGGCGTCCCAATCCATTTTCTGGTCGGCCGCCACCGCTTGCCAATGGGCAACCTGCAGCGGGTTCTTGAACACCTCATCCATATGGTGGCAGGGGCCGAGGCCAAGTTGCTCAAGCGCGAGTTTGAGCGAAAGCGTACCGGTACGACCGAAGCCGGGGTCGATTACGTCCAGGGGCAAGTTAATCTCCACTGTTCGAGGCGTCTTATTGCGCCTTGGCACCCCCATTAAGCCTACGAAGGCGTGAGGTTCGCAATCCACGTTTCTGAGCCACCGAGGCAACGAAAGTAGCGACAACCGAAAAACGAGAGCAGCGCCGTTCGCGGCCGCCAAAGCGCATCTAGCATCAGCACCTGTGGCATAGGCTGGCGATTTCGCAGGTTGGCCCAAATATCGACGACGTCATTGCTGCATCGGAGGATAGATTAACTCAATCCTATAGTTCTGTTAATTTACACTTGACTTTCTAAACTTGCATCGCAGGCACCGTAATCGCGGGAAACTACCGTTCTGGACAGGGCCTTAAAGAGCACTTCTTAAGAGAAAACTATAGTTTTCACAGGTCACGTCTACTAATGCGAGGTTTAACGCAACCTCCCAGCAAGTTCAGTGCAACTCCCGACTTGGTCAGGAAAACACCAGCCCCCTGGAAAGCAAATCTGGCGTTGTCAGTCGAGATTTTTTGGCTGGGGGACCTGGATTCGAACCA
>JANXXW010000061.1 GCA_025350425.1 Rhodospirillales bacterium | reverse complement strand
CCTGCAAGCCGAAGCTGGCGACCAGCCCGGTCGCGGCCAGCACGACGAACATGTCGCCCTCGGCCAGCAGCCGCAGCAGGCCGCGCAGCACGATGAAGGCGAACACGCCGAGGATGACAAGGCACAGGATCATGCCGAACTCCTCGCCCGCGACCGCGAACACGAAGTCCGCGTGCGCGTCGGGCAGCACGTCCTTGACATGGCCCTCGCCGGGCCCGCGCCCGAGCAGCCCGCCGCTGCCGAACGCCTCGAGCGCGCGGTTGACCTGGTAGTTGTCCCCGGCGGCGGGATCGAGGAATCGGCTGACGCGGCTTTGGACGTGCGGGAACATAAAGTAGGCACCGACCGAGGCCGCCATGATGCCACCCGCGCCGATGCCGACCAGAATGAGATTGAGGCCATTGACGAAAAGCTGGGCGAAGAACACCGCCGTCACCACCACCAACATGCCGATGTCAGGCTGCGATTTGAGCAACAGCGCGATCACGCCATAGACGACGAACGCAATGGCCATGCCGGGGAACCGACCGGGACGCTTACCCTCCGCGAGAAGCCATGCAGCGACCACGGCGAAGCAGGGCTTGAGGAACTCGCTCGGTTGCAGACCAAGGCCCGGCAGCGCCAACCAGCGCCGGGCGCCCTTGATCTCGACGCCGATCACCAGCGTCAGCGCGGTCAGCACGAGCGCCGCGAGGCAGCCCGCGAGCGCTATGCGCCGCACGCCCTTGGGCGACAGCAGGCTGACCACGACGACGATGCAGCCGGCGAAGGCAAGGAAGAATACCTGCTTGAGGATGAAGATGTCGCGGGACTGATGGATACGTTCGGCCACGGCGGGGCTGGCCGCCAACATCATGACGTAGCCGGTGCCGATCAGCGTGGCGATGGCCACTAGCGTCCAGCGGTCCACGGTCCACCACCAGCGGCCCAGCAGCGAGGTGTCGGCGCGCGAGAGCATCGGCATCACGCTTCTCCTGCCGCGATGGCGCGGGCCAGGGTGCGGAAGCGGTCGCCGCGCTGGTCGAACCCGGTGAACTGGTCCCAACTGGCGCAGGCCGGGGAGAGCAGGATCGGTATGCCGGCCTCGCGTGCGCTGTCCCATGCCGCGGCGACCGCCGCGTCAAGGGTACCGACCTCGCGGTGAGCGACGCCGTGCGCGGCCAATGTTGCGGCGAGCATGGGTGAGTCGCGGCCGATCAGCAGGGCCTCGACCACGCGCGGGAAGAACGGCGCGAGGGACTCGATGCCGCCTTCCTTCGCGGTGCCCCCCGCGATCCAGATCACGCGCTGGTAGCACGCCAGCGCACAGGCGGCGCTATCGGCGTTGGTGGCCTTGCTGTCGTTGACGAAGCGCACGCCGCGCGCCTCGGCCACGACTTCCTGGCGATGCGGCAGACCAGGGTAGGTGGCAATTCCCTCGGCAATGGCGTCCGCGTCGACGCCGAGCGCCTGCGCCATGGCGGTCGCGGCGGCGGCGTTCTGCGCGTTGTGGGCGCCGGGCAGGGCGCGTGCGCTGGCAAGGCCGGGAACTGGGGTGCGGGACGAAATCGCGACGACGCGGGCGGGTCCGGCGCGGAGTTGCTCGGCCATAGTCCGGGACGTTTCGTCATCGACGCCAAGTATGGCGACATCGCCCGCTTCCTGGCGGTCGAAGATGGCGCGCTTGGCAGAGACATAGCCTCTCATATCGCCATGGCGATCGATATGGTCAGCGCTGATATTGAGCATGGTTGCAACATCGAAGCGTAATGTCGCGAGTCGTTCCAACATGTAGGACGACATTTCCAGCACATACACGCCGTTATCCGGCAGGTATGGCAACGCGAGCGCGGCGACGCCGAGATTGCCGCCTGCCGCGACCGGCCATCCCGCGGTGGCCAGGATGTGCGCGAGCAGCGCGGTCGTGGTGGATTTGCCGTTCGTGCCAGTGATGCCGGCGAACCTGGCACGCGATCCACGTGCCCGCACGGCGCGAAACAGCAACTCGGCGTCCGAGAGGATCGGCACGCCGGCCTGGCGGGCGCGGACGGCGATGGGATGGGCGCCTGCGCGCAAATGCGGGATGCCCGGCGAAAGTACGACGGCGTCGAGGCCTGCCATGTCGGGATCCTTCACGACGATACCTTCGGCGGCGGCGAATGCACGCGCCTCGGCCACATCATCCCAGGCGACCACGTCTGCGCCCAGGTCGCGCAACGCGCGGGCGGCGGGCAGCCCGTTGCGGCCCAGGCCGACGACGGCGAATTTTTGACCTGAGAAGCTCATCGAATCTTCAAAGTGGCGAGGCCGACCAGGGCGAGGATCATCGAGATGATCCAGAACCGGATTACGATGGTCGGCTCCTGCCAACCCTTCTTTTCGAAATGGTGGTGCAACGGCGCCATCAGGAATACGCGGCGGCCGGTGCGCTTGTACCAAAACACCTGGATCAGCGAGGACGCGAGTTCGACCACGAACAGGCCGCCGACGATGCCCAGCACGATCTCGTGCTTCACCGCGACTGCCACCGCGCCGAGCGCGCCACCCAATGCAAGCGCGCCGATATCGCCCATGAACACGGCTGCGGGCGGGGCGTTGAACCACAGGAAGCCGATGCCCGCGCCGACCAGCGCCGCCAGGAACACACAGAGTTCGCTGACGCCCGGAACTCCATTCAACTGGAGGTAGTCTGCGAACACGCGGTTGCCCACGAGGTAGGCGATCAGCGCGAACACAGCAGCGGCAATGATGGTCGGCACGATAGCCAACCCGTCCAGCCCGTCCGTCAGGTTCACCGCATTGGAGAACCCCATCATCACGATCATGCCGAACACCGGAAAGAAGACGCCGAGCGGGATCAGCACTTCCTTGAACACGGGCACCGTCACGCCGGTGCCGAGCGGGCCGCGCGTGAGATAGGAAATCCACGCCGATGCCGCGAGGCCGAGTACCACCTGCACCACCAGCTTGCCCTTGGGCGACACGCCACGATGGTTCTTCTTCACCAGCTTCAGGTAGTCGTCCCAGAAGCCCAGCGCGCCATAGCCGAGGGTTAGCAGCAGCACCGCCCAGACGTAGCCGTTGCGGAGATCGACCCAGAGAAGGGTGGAGATCGTGAGCACGGTCAGAATGAGCGCGCCGCCCATCGTGGGCGTGCCCGTCTTCTCGATCACATGCCGCGCCGGCCCGTCGGGGCGGATCGGCTGTCCCGCGCCCTGCATGGCCTTCAACCAGCGGATCACCATGGGGCCGAGCAACAGGCTCAATACCAGCGACGTGAGGCAGGCCCCGCCGGCGCGGAAGGTAACGTAGCGGAACAGGTTGAGGGCGGCGGTCGGTTCCGCGAGCGGGTGGCCGAGCAGGTTGAATAACATCAGGTGGCCACACTTCGCATCGCCTGAACCACGAGCCGCATACGGCTGCCAAGGCTTCCCTTCACCAGCACGACGTCGCCAGGCCGGAGCGCGTCCGCCACGAGCGGGGCCAAGGCGGCGGAATGTTCGGCATGCATACCTTGTAGGGAGGTTGGAACGGCGTCGAACAGGCCGCGCATCAACGGCCCGCAGGTGAACAAGATGTCGGCGTTGGCGATCACGTCGGGCGCCAGCGCCGCGTGCTCGGCCGGGCCGTGCTCGCCCATCTCCAGCATGTCGCCGAGCACCGCCACCCGCCGTGTCGCGGGCTGCAATGCCAGCACCGCGAGCGCCGCCGCGACCGCTGGACCGGATGCGTTGTAACTTTCGTCGAGCAGCAGCGCCGTACCGCCCGCGACCTCGATCTCGCGCCGCGCGCCACGTCCGACGATGGGCGAGAACCCGGCCTGTTCGACGCCGTTCCAACCTCCCTACAAGGTATG
>JANXXW010000058.1 GCA_025350425.1 Rhodospirillales bacterium | reverse complement strand
CGCCCATCCCATCCGCTTCAACAGTCTCGTCGCCGCCGGTAAAGTGTCCGACCAACTGCTGAAGTCGCTCCCACCGGCTGAGGCGTATAAGGACATCAAGTTCGCCAGCCAGGACCAAGCGGCCAAGGCGCAGAAGATGCTGGCCGACATGTGGCCGCGCATCGTTAAGATCTGAGTGGAACCGCCCTTTCCCTTCCGTCCAACGGCGGGGAAAGGGCGATCTTCTGGAAAGCATTCTGATCCATGCGTCCGTTGATTGCCTGGCTATCCATTGGTGCGTTCGTCGCCGTCGCCACAGCGTTCCTGGTGGCGCCGACGTTGATGTTGGCCATCCAATCTATCTACGGGGATGACGGACTCACGCTCGAATATATCCTGAGCATGGGCGAATATCGTTACCGCGTAGCGTTCGAAAACTCGCTTCTGCTGTCGTTGGGATCGGCCACAGTCGGCGTCGTCGCCGGCGGGCTCATAGCACACGCGGTGCTCAAACCATCCGCACCGCGCTGGCTGCGCTCGGTCGTAACCAGCTTCTCGGCCGTAGCTGCCAACTTTGCCGGCGTGCCACTAGCCTTCGCTTTCATCTCGACCCTTGGCTCGCTTGGTCTGCTGACGCAGTGGCTCAAGGGATTGGGGTTCGACATCTATGCCGCCGGGTTCAGCCTCTATTCGATTTCCGGGCTGACCCTCACCTACTCGTACTTCCAGATACCGCTGATGCTCATCATCATCACGCCCGCGATCGAAGCACTGCGGCCGTCCTGGCGCGAGGCCGCTGAAAACCTCGGCGCGAGCGGCGGGCAGTATTGGCGCATGATCGGGCTGCCGGTGTTGATGCCGTCGCTGCTCTCCGGCTGGATCCTGCTGTTCGGCAGCGCTTTCTCGGCCTATGCGACCGCTTATGCACTCACTTCAGGAAATATTGGTTTGGTGACGACCGAGATCAGCAACGTCCTATCTGGCAACGTTATGGCATCGCCGCAGACCGGGGCAGCCCTGTCAGTTGGCATGATCGTGGTCATGGTCGGCGTACTGGCGCTCAGTTCCGTGCTGGCCCGCCGCGCCGCACGCTGGATGCCACAGCGATGAACCGCATGGGGATAATCGGCTGGCTGGTTCTGCCGCTCGCTGCCATCTACTTCATCGTGCCGCTGGTGATGACCCTCGCATTCAGTCTATGGCAGGGCGGCTCCTCCTACGGCTTCGCCAGCTACCGCGTATTGATGGGCCGGCCGCAGCTTCCGAGCAGCCTGCTGCTCTCGACCGAGCTGGCGGGCGCGACCGCGCTGATGCTCGTGGTCCTGTTGCTACCGGCGATGATCTTCATGAACCTCTATGCGCCGAAGCTTCGGCCATTGTTCGAGTTCATTGCAGCATTGCCATTCGTCGTGCCCGCGATCGCTCTCGTCGCCGGATTGACCGCGCTGTTCACCGGACCGGAATGGCTGCTGGGCAGCCCGTTCTACTTGGTGATCCCGTATTTCTTCCTGGCCCTTCCCTACGCCTACAGGTCGCTCGACGTCGGCTTGGGCGCGCTCGATCTCACCACGTTGACCGAGGCCGGGCAGAGCCTCGGCGCCACTATGGGCCAGATCATCCGCTTCGTTGTGCTGCCCAACCTGCGCTCCGCCCTCGTGGGCAGCCTGTTGCTCACCTTAGCCGTCGTCATCGGGGAGTTCACCTTTGCAAACGTGTTGCTGTTCCGCACCTTCGCAGTGTTCATGAACCAGATAGGTCAGCATGAGGCGACCGAGGCGGCGGCCTTGGTAATGGTGAGTTTTCTAATCACGTGGGGCGCGATGCTTGGCGTGCTCGTCGTTGGCCGTGGTTGCTCCCCGGTCGGAGGAGGACACTGATGGCGACCGTTGCACTTCGGCGGATAAGCAAGTCCTACAGCGGTAGGCAGGTTCTCGCGAGCCTCGATCTCGATCTGACAAGTGGCGAATTGGTCTGCCTGCTTGGCCCCAGCGGCTGCGGCAAAACGACGCTGCTGCGGATCATCGCGGGTTTCATCCGGCCAGATTCCGGCACCGTCGTGGTGGCTGGAAAAGACGTGACGGCGTTGCCGCCCGCGGCGCGCCAGATGGGCATGGTGTTTCAGTCGTATAGCCTTTTCCCCAACATGACCGCGCTCGACAACGTCCGGTTCGGCCCGCGCGTCGCCGGGGTCGGAAAGGAGCAGCAGGTCAGCCGCGCGCGAGAACTGCTAGCACTGGTTGGGCTTACCGAGCACGGCGAGAAATTCCCGCACCAATTGTCAGGCGGCCAGCAGCAGCGCGTGGCACTCGCCCGCGCGCTCGCCGTGCAGCCGCAGATGCTGTTGCTGGACGAGCCGCTCTCGGCACTCGACGCCCAGGTGCGCGCGCAGCTCCGCGAGGAAATCCGCCGCATCCAGCGCGCGACCGGCATCACGACAGTGCTGGTGACGCATGACCAGGAGGAGGCGCTGTCGATGTCCGACCGCGTCGCTGTCATGAACGAGGGACGGCTGCTTCAGGTCGCGACTCCCGCCGCAATCTACCGCGAGCCAGCCGACCCATTCGTGGCCCGCTTCATCGGTGCCGGCGCCGTGCTGCCGGGCACGATCGAGAAGGGCGCCGTGCGCGTGGCGCATGTCGCGATGCTGGCCCGCGCCGCGAGTGACCATGCGGAGGGCTGTGCGGTCGATCTCTACATCCGGCCGGAACATGTGCGTCTCGAGAGCATGAACGGTCACATCCCGCCCGGTTCGGTGGCAGCCGAAGTCAATGAGACGACGTTCTTCGGGTCGTTGACGCGGGTGAAACTCACGCTGCAGGACATGCCTGATGGCCACGGCCTGTGGGCCGACCTACCCAGCGAGCAGGCCGACCGCTTCAAGCCAGGCAGCCGCGTGCTGGCGAGCTGGGACGAGGCCGCGCCACGGGTGATGCCGCGCAACTAGACTGTAGCCGCGAACGATCTCGCGGCTACAGATTGCTGCCGAGCCTAGTGACCGCGCAGGATCTGCGACAGGAACAGCTTGAGGCGGTCCGTCTGCGGATCCTCGAACATGCTCGTAGGCGTACCGCTTTCGACGATCTCACCACGGTCCATGAACACCACGCGGTCCGCCACCCGGCGCGCGAAACCCATTTCGTGGGTGACGCAAACCATTGTCATCCCGTCCTCGGCGAGCCCGATCATGGTGTCGAGGACTTCCTTGATCATCTCGGGGTCCAGGGCAGAGGTGGGCTCGTCGAACAACATGATCTTCGGCTTCATGCACAACGCGCGGGCAATGGCCACGCGCTGCTGCTGCCCGCCGGATAGCTGACCGGGGTATTTCTTGGCCTGCTCGGGAATCTTCACCCGCTCGAGATAGCTCATGGCGAGCGCCTCCGCCTCCGCCTTGGGCATCTTACGGACCCAGATCGGGGCCAGGGTGCAGTTCTCCAGGATCGTGAGGTGCGGGAACAGGTTGAAGCTTTGGAACACCATCCCGACCTCGCGCCGTATCGTGTCGAGCGCGCGCAGGTCGTCAGTGAGTTCTGTGCCGTCGACGAAGATGCGGCCTTCCTGGTGGCTCTCCAGGCGGTTGATACAGCGGATCATGGTAGACTTGCCGGAGCCGGATGGCCCGCAAACCACGACGCGCTCCTTGTGGCCCACCGTCATGCTGACATCGCGCAATACGTGCAGCGTGCCGTACCACTTGTTCACGCGGTCGAGCACGATCGCGTTCGACTCGTTGGAAGTCGTGGGCCGCGTCATCTCGGCTGTCTGGCTCATGGGTGCGGTTCCTGGATGATCAGCGGTTGCGGTTGCGGTTGAACTCGCGTTCGAGACCGCTGCTATAGCGTGACATGGCAAAGCAGAACATGAAGTAGACTGCGGCGAGCATGAGGTAGATTTCGGTGGAGAAGCCGTTCCAGATCGGGTCTGCCATCGCGGCCTTGCCGGCGGTCAACAGGTCGAAGATGCCGATAATGAGCACCAGAGACGTATCCTTGAAGAAGCCGATAAAGGTGTTGACCAGCGGTGGAATTACCAGCCGCAACGCCTGCGGCAGCACGATGAGACTGGTCTTCCTCCAGTACGACAACCCAAGCGCGTCCGCCGCCTCGAACTGGCCCTTCGGCAGCGTTTGCAACCCTCCACGCACGACCTCGGCGAGATAGGCGCCGGCGAACAGGATGAAGGCGACCTGGGCACGGAGCAGCTTATCCGGATTAAGGCCGACCGGCATGAACAGCGGGAACATGACGCTCGCCATAAACAACAGGCTCACCAGCGGCACGCCGCGGATCAACTCGACATACAACACGCAGAGCAGTTTGACCGCCGGTAGGTTTGTACTGCGGCGGCCGAGCGCCACCAACACCGACAACGGGAACGCGAAAGCGAGGCCGAACGTCGCCAGCATCAAGGTGATCGGCAGCCCGCCCCAGGCGTCCTGCGAGACAAAGGTCATGCCGGCGAAACCGCCCCACATGAGCGCGCCGATGAGTGCGAGCGTGGCGATCCAGACGACCAGCAACTCCTTGCGCCAGAAGCGGCGGGACGCTGAGATGCAGTACAGCGCGATGAACAGCGCGACGCAGATGGCAGGCCGCCATTGCTCGGCGTACGGATAGAGGCCGAACAGGACAAAACGGTATTTCTCGCCGATTATGGCCCAGCACGCGCCATCGGTCGCAGCCCGGCACACGGATGGATCGGGCTGCCCGTTGGCGCTGATCGGCACAGTCCAATGCGCCCGGATCAGCGCCCAATACACCAGCCCGACTACCCACTTAACGACGAAATAGCCGAGCGCCAGCGTGACGGCGCTGGAGAACCAGCCACGGAACAGGTTGCCCCGTAGCCAGCCGATCACGCCCGTGCTGGCGATCGGCGGATGCGCGCGGCTGCCGGACTGGTTGAAGGGGGCGCTGCCGGGGGCCGTGGCGCCAGCGGTCGCAGGCACCGGGTGGACCTTCGCGATGGTGGTGTTCTGGTTCAAGCGATCAGCGCTCCACCAGCGCGATCCGCGCGTTGTACCAATTCATAAATAGGCTGATCGACACGCTGATCGAGAGATACACCGCCATGATGATGCCGATCCCTTCGATGGCCTGCCCAGTCTGGTTCAGCGTCGTGTTGGCGATGGCCACGATATCAGGATAACCGATGGCGATTGCGAGCGAACTGTTCTTGGCGAGGTTGAGATATTGGCTTGTCATCGGCGGAATGATCACCCGCAGCGACTGCGGCAGCACCACCAGCCGGAGCACGCTGCCAGGCCGCAGGCCAAGCGCACCCGCCGCCTCCCATTGGCCCTGCGGAATCGCCTGGATGCCGGAGCGCACGATTTCGGCGATGTAGGAGGCGCTGTAGATCACGAGGCCCAACAACAGCGCCGTGAACTCTGGTGTCATCGTCCCGCCGCCGAGGAAGTTAAACCCGCGCAGCGCCGGCGCGTCCACCACCAGCGGGGCGCCTAACGCCGCCCAGGCGATCACCGGCAACCCAATCAGCAAGGCCAGTGCCACCGGCCAGACCCTCGGCTTGATGCCGTATTCTTCCTGCCTGCGCTTCGCCGAACGGTTCCACGCGATGGTGCCGAGCAATCCAACCAGAAAGGCGGCGAAGGCCCAGCCATAGGCGGCATTCCACACCAGCAACGGAAACTTGAGGCCGCGCTGCGACAGGAACACGTTGCCGAAATGAAGCGCCTGCCGCGCGCCGGGCAGGGATTGGAGCAACGCGTACCAGAACAGCAGTTGCAGCAGCACCGGAATATCGCGCAGCACTTCCACGTAAAGCTGTGCCAAGCGAGAGATCAGCCAGTTTTTAGACAGCCGGCCGATACCGATGGCTGTGCCGAGCACGGTGGCCAGCACGATGCCGATCACCGACACCCGAATGGTGTTCACCAAACCGACCAGCAACGCTTGGGCAAAGGTGCTGGTGGCGGAGTCGTATGGGATCAGCGACTCGCCAATGCCGATGCCCGCGTTGCGCGACAGAAACGCGAAGCCGGTTGCGATGTGGCGGTCCGCGAGGTTCCGGTTGGTATTCGAAACCAGATAATAGACCAAAGCGGCGACGAAGCCGACGATGAGTATCTGCCAGACAATGTTGCGGAACACCGGGTCCGACCATGACAGTCGGATGGTGCGCTTCGGTTTGGCACGGGTGCCGCTGGAACGTGGATCGGTAGCCGTCGCGGACATGCTCGGATCAGCCCCTTCGCGGCCTAATCGGTCTTGCAAGAACTGGACCGTTTGCCCTGCGGCTTACGCAATCCAGCACGCGATTTTTGTGGCAGATTGATGGCAACTGGGCAAGAGCAAAGACAAAATGTACGGGGGGACAATCGCGTTTGGACTGTGGCTGGCCCAAATACGATGCTACCCGATAACGATCCGGGGAGCCGCCGGACGTGCGCCGTCAAGTTTTTCCCGCAGGCCGCGCGCCAGAGCCATAAACGCCAACGCTCCTTCACTCTCCGGCGCGGAGGCCACGATCGGCGCTCCCGCATCGGCCGCCGTTCGAATGTCCAACAGCAACGGGACCTCCCCCAGGAAATCGATCCCCAGCCGCTTGGCTTCCAGCCGCGCGCCGCCATGCCCGAAGATCTCGGCGCGATGGCCGCACGCCGGGCAGTGAAAATAGCTCATGTTCTCAACCAGCCCCAGTACCGGCACATTGGTCTTCTCGAACATCCGCACGCCTCGTCGCGCGTCCAGGAGCGCGATATCCTGTGGTGTCGACACGATCACGGCCCCCGCCAGCGCCACGCGCTGCGCCATGGTGAGCTGCGCGTCACCCGTGCCGGGCGGCATGTCCACGATCATCACGTCGAGCGGACCCCAATCCACTTGGCCCATCATCTGCTCCAGCGCGCCCATCACCATCGGGCCGCGCCAGATCATCGGTGTCTCTTCCTCAACCAGGAAGCCGATCGACATCGCCTTCAGACCCCAGGCAAGCAACGGCTGCATCCGGTCGCCACGCAGGTCCGGCTTGCGGGACAGCCCAAGCATACGCGGGAGGCTCGGACCGTAAATGTCAGCATCCAGCAACCCCACGGACAATCCAAGCTGGGCCAGCGCCACCGCAAGGTTGATCGCCACCGTAGACTTGCCCACGCCACCCTTGCCCGAAGCCACCGCAACCACCGACCGCACTTCGGGCAGCAGCGCCGGCCGGCCGGCCCCTGACGCCCTCGGTGTCGCTTTCGGCTGTGCCACCTGGGCCGGTGCGGCCGTATGCGCTGTCAGCACCGCCGTCACGTTGCTTACGCCCGGCAACCCGGCCAGTCGCGATTCCACCGCGCGACGCACCGGCTCCATCGCCGCCGAATGCGCGCGGTCGGTTAGCAGGCTGACATGGACTAACCCATCTCGGGTCTGAATTTGTTCCACGAGGCCAGCCGTCAGTATATCCTTTCCGCTGGCTGGATCGACGACATCACGCAACGCGGCGCGGAGCGCCTGTTCGTCAGGAATGGCCATGCGCTTGAAAACCTCTCATACGTCGGCAATATGCGTTGTGCCTTATGAGGCCCGTAGAACGCGCCGCCAACGGCGGCAGTTCACGATATATCAGGAGCCTCGCTTACATGCCTTGGAACAATGACGGCACCGGCGGTGATAGTCCCGGCAACGGCGGCAACAACGGCGGCGGCGGCGGCGGACCAAGCCCCTGGGGCACCCCCGGCGAAACTCCACCGGAGAAGAAGCCCGGCCGCCCGGCCAACGACAGGCCGAACCTCGATCGTCCCGGTCGTCCCTCCGGCCCGCAGATGCCGTGGGGCAATGGCGGCGGACGTGGTCCAGGCTCCGGCATGCCTCCCGATCTTGATGAGATTATCTCCAAGGCCCAGGGTTTCGTGCGCGGTCTGCTCCCGCCAGGCATCGGCGGCGGCGGCGGCAACGGGCCGCGTGGCGGCCGGCGCGGCGGCGGCGGCGGTTCGCTGTCCGGCGGACGGGGCGCAGCGTTGCTTGCGCTCGTCGTCGCGGCCGGCTGGCTCGCCAGCGGCTTCTACCGTGTCCAACCGGATGAGCAGGGCGTGGTTCTGCGTTTCGGCGCCTACGAGCGCACCACACTGCCCGGCCTCAACTATCACATCCCATGGCCGGTCGAGAGCGTGCTGCGTCCCGCCGTCACCCGTATCAACCGCGTCGAGATCGGCTACCGCTCTGCCGGTCCCGAGGCGCGGACCGCATCCGGCCAGGACGGACGCCAGCGCATTGTGCCTGAGGAAAGCCTGATGCTCACCGGCGACGAAAACATCATCGACATCAATTTTGCGGTGTTCTGGCGCATCCGGGATGCCGGGGCGTATCTGTTCAACACCCGCAACCCTGCCGAAAACGTCCGGTCAGTTGCCGAGAGCGAGATGCGCGAGGTAATCGGTCGTACCCCGATCCAGCCGGCGTTGACCGACGCGCGCGCGCAGATCGAGACCGCCGTCGCTAAGGGCGTTCAGACGATCCTGGATCAATACGGCTGTGGCGTGGAAATCACCCAGGTGCAATTGCAGAAGGTGGACCCACCGGCCGCCGTCATCGACAGCTTCCGCGACGTGCAACGCGCCAACACCGATGCCGAGCGTATCCGCAACGAAGCCGAGAGCTATCATAATGACATAGTGCCCCGGGCGCGCGGTGACGCGGCCCGTGTCGTGGCGGAAGCCGATGGTGCTCGTCAGTCCTCCATCGCCGAAGCGACCGGTCAGGCCCAGCGCTTCACCTCGGTACTGAACGCCTACAATGCCGCCAAGGACGTGACTCTGCGCCGGCTGTATATCGAGACGATGCAGGATATTCTGACCCACACACCCTCGATCATTGTCGACGACAAGCTAAAGGGCATCGTGCCTTACCTTCCCCTGAACGATTTCTCCCGCGTGCCACCCCGTGCGCCCGTCGTAACAGGGTTGCCGCCATCGGTGCCCACCTCGCCACCGGGACCACAGGCCGCTGGGAGCGCCAAGCCATGAACCGCGTCTCAATCGCTGCCGTGGCCGCTGCCTTCGTGATCGCGATAGTCGCGGGATCAAGCCTGTTCACGGTCGAACAGACCGAGCAGGTGCTGATCACCCAGTTCGGCCAACCGATCCGGGTCATCTCCGAAGCTGGCCTGCATACCAAGCTGCCCCTCGTGCAGACCGTCATTAGCTTTGACCGCCGCCTGCTGGACTATGAACTGCCCTCCGAGGAGGTCATTCTGGGCGACCAACGCCGGCTGATCGTGGACAGCTTCACCAGGTTCCGCATCACCGATCCGCTTCGCTACTACCAAGCCGTTGGCCCCACCGAAGGCGGCGTGCGGGCTCGGTTGAACTCCGTGGTGTCGTCAGCGCTCCGCCGCGTACTCGGCAACGAGCAACTGCTGAACGTGCTGTCCACAAACCGTGACCGCATCATGGCGCTCATCAAGGGCCAGGTGAACACGGAGATGAAGAATTTCGGCGTCACGATCGAGGATGTCCGCATCCGACGCGCCGACTTGCCGGAGGAGAACACCCAGGCAATTCTGTCGCGCATGCAATCGGAACGCGAGCGCGTCGCCCGCCAGGCACGTGCCGAAGGTGCCGAGGCATCGTCGCGCATCCGCGCGGGCGCCGACCGGGAACGTACCGTATTGCTCGCCGAGGCCCGCGCCACTGCGGACAAGTTACGTGGTGAAGGCGAAGGCCAGGCAATCGCCTTGTTCGCGAACGCATTCCAGCGTGACCCGAAATTCTTCGAAACCTGGCGTACCCTGCAAGCGTACCGGGATGCGTTTGCCAACGGCGCCTCTCGCTTGGTGCTGACCCCGAGTTCGGACTTCCTGAAGCTGCTTCAGCAGGAGCCAACCGTCGGTGGCACGCCAACTGCGCCGCCTTGATGCATCCCAGGCCGTTCAACTGAGTTAACCCTTTTAATTGGCGGTCGATGCAATCCGGGCCTCCGCGTACATTTCCATAACTCGTCAACAGGGATCAGCAAGACATGCGTTCCAACCCCCGACTTCCCCTTCTGGCGCTGGCCGCCATGCTTGCGGTTCCAGTCCTGCCGATCGTTGGCGTCACTCAGGCTGAGGCGCGCGTCCCGGGAACTGAGGGCTTTGCTGACCTCGCGGCCAAGTTACTGCCGGGAGTTGTGAACATCTCCTCCACGTCCACCGCCCATACCGAACGCCAGGGCGGCCCGGGCAGTGGTCCAGAGATCCCGGTATTTCCGCCCGGCTCACCGTTCGAGCAGTTCTTCAAGGACTTCATGGACCGGAACCGCCGTGGAGGCCAAGGGGGCGGGCAGGGCCAGAACGACACTCCGGAGCCCGCCCGGAAGATGCAGAGCCTCGGCTCCGGCTTCGTCATCGACCCGTCCGGCATCGTCATCACCAACAACCACGTGATCGATGGTGCGGACGAGATCACCGTGCTGTTGCAGGACAACACCAGCTTCAAAGCCAAGCTGCTCGGTAAGGACGCGCGGGCCGATATCGCCGTGCTGAAGATCATAAGCGACAAGCCGCTCGTGTCCGTGCCCTTCGGCGACAGCGACAAGTCCCGTGTGGGAGACGTGGTGCTGGCGATCGGCAATCCATTCGGTCTGGGCGGCTCGGTCTCGGCCGGCATTGTTTCGGCCCGTGGACGCGACATCCACCAGGGACCGTACGACGACTATCTCCAGACCGATGCCGCTATCAACCGGGGCAATTCCGGCGGACCGCTGTTCAACATGGACGGTGAGGTAATCGGCATCAACACCGCCATCTACTCGCCCTCCGGCGGTTCCGTCGGCATCGGGTTCTCCATTCCGTCCAATCTTGCCAAAAACGTGGTTGCGCAGATTCGCGATTTCGGCCGGGCGCGGCGCGGTTGGCTCGGTGTGCAGATCCAGCAGGTCACACCCGATATCGCCGAGAGCGTGGGATTGCATGATTCCTCCGGCGCGCTTGTGGCCGGCATCAGTGGCGACGGCCCGGCAGCCAAGGCGCAACTGCGTGGTGGCGACATCATCCTGAAGTTCAACAATCAGGATGTGAAGGAGATGCGTAACCTCCCCCGCATCGTCGCCGAGACCGAGATCGGCAAGGATGTGCCCGTCACAGTCTGGCGCGACGGCAAGATGGTGCAACTGACTGCGGTCGTCGGCGAACTGCCTGACGATACCAAGACGCAGCTCGCATCAGCGGCTCCCGACAAGCCCGCTCCTGCCGCGAATACGGAGCTTTCAGGTCTTGGGCTCAAGGTTGGCCCACTGACGGCGGATGCCCGTGGAAAGTATCAGCTTGGCCAGGACCAGAAGGGCGTCGTGATTACCGATGTCACGAACGGCACTCCTGCCGGCGATCGTGGTCTGAAGGCGGGCGACGTTATCGTCGAGGTGCAACAGGAAGCTGTCACTACCCCTGAGGATGTGGTTCGCCGCATCGACAGTGTCCGCAAGGCGAACCGGCAGTCGGTGCTGATGCTGGTGCAAAACTCGGACGGGCTCCGCTGGGTTCCGCTGTCCCTCAAGACCGACCCGAGCCGCAAGCCCGGCTAACTTAACAGCGTAGTATCGGAGGGTGGGTGGCCGGAGTGCTATCCACCCACGATCTGCGCCGCCCGATATCCCTGCGCGAACAGGAGTGCGCGTAGCGAAGTATGCACAATCTCGGCGCGGGCCTCCCGAGCCACGACCGGCTTGGCCTTATACGCCACTCCAAGCCCTGCTTCCCTGACCATCGCTAGATCATTGGCGCCGTCCCCCACCGCCAGCGTTCCCGCGATCTTCAGGTTACGTGCCGCCGCCAGTTCTAGCAGCGTCGCCAGTTTCGCCTCGCGATCCAAGATCGGCTCGCCAACCTCTCCCGTCAGTGCCACCCCGTCATCGAGCAGCACATTGGCGCGATGCACGTGGAACCCGAGCGCTTCGGCCACCCGCCCGGTGAAATAGGTGAACCCGCCGGACACGAGCGCCGTGGTCGCGTTGTGCGCCCGCATCGTCGCGACCAGTTCGCGAGCGCCGGGGCTGAACGTCACCCGCTCCCACGTTTTCGCCAGATCCGTGAGCGGTACGCTCTTCAGCATGGCCACCCGTTCGCGCAGGGCCTGGGCGAAATCCAGTTCGCCCTCCATGCTGCGCTTCGTGATAGCCGCGACCTTGTCCTTCAGCCCCGCATATGCTGCCAGTTCGTCGATCGTCTCGGTCGTCACGATGGTGCTGTCCATATCCGCCACCAGCAGCGCCTTGCGCCGGCCCCGCGCCTTGGTCGCGATCGCGTCGATCGGCGCCCGCTCCAAAGCGGCGGCGATGTCGTGACCGTCCGGACGGTCGGCGCAAAAGATATCGACCGCCTCGCCGGGGGACAGGATATCTGTCGACGTTCCCCTTACCGCGTCGCGCACGCGGCTGACGATGGCATCGGTGAGGGGCATCGTGCGCGGGTCCGCGATCAGGGTCAGGACATGGCTCATGCCAGCCGTATGCTGCCATAACCGGGATGCCGCAACCCATGGCTGAGCCTCACGCCCTTCTGGTTGCCGGCCCCACGTGCAGCGGCAAGTCGGCGCTCGCCGTGGCACTGGCTGAGCAACTCGGCGGCACGATCATCAACGCGGACTCGATGCAGGTCTACCGCGAGCTCCGCATCGTCACCGCCCGCCCCACCGAGGCCGAGGAGGCGATCGTCCCGCACCGCCTGTATGGCGTTCGCCCCGCCGCTGAAGCCGGTAGCGCCGCATGGTGGCGCCGTTCCGCGTTGGACGAGATGGAGCGCGCCCACGCCGCCGGCCGCCTCCCCATCCTCTGTGGCGGCACCGGCCTGTATTTCGCCGCCCTCACCCATGGTCTCGCTGACATCCCGGAGGTCGGCGAGGCCGCGCGCGCCGAAGCCCGGACCTTGCTTGCCCAACAGGGAGCGAACGGCCTGCACGCCGCACTCGCCCATGTGGATCAGGCCACAGCCGCCCGCCTGCATCCTAGTGACGGCCAGCGGATAGCGCGGGCCTGGGAGGTCTGGCGCCAGACCGGGCGCGGCCTCGCCGCATGGCAGGCCGATACGCCCCACCCGGCGCCTTGGCGTTTTACCGCGCTGATGCTCAACCCGCCACGCGAGACGTTGCGCGCCGCCATTGCCGGCCGGTTCGCCGCCATGTTGGAGCAGGGCGCACTGGCTGAAATCGCCGCCCTCGCCGAACTGAATCTCGATCCGGCGCTCCCGGCCATGCGCGCGCACGGAGTGCCGGAATTGATGGCGCACCTGCGCGGCGAACTCACGCGCGAGATGGCCGAACGCGCCGCCGTGCTCGCCACCGGCCGCTACACCAAGCGCCAAGCCACTTGGTTCCGCCATCGCGCTTTGGCCGATCCCGTACGAACGCATACGATCCATGCGCGGTTTGCGGGTCTACAGCAAGTTTCGGAATGCCAGTGGTCAGAAATTATCGCTTTTGTTCGCGCGGTGGGTTGACGGCATGTGCCGCCACCCACTATCTGTGCGGTCATGAGCCAGACCCTCGCCGCCACCAGAAACCCCGCAGCCGCCGACATGCAGTCCGGCGCGGAAGTCCTCCTGCGCGCACTGAAGGACCAGGGCGTCGAGGTTATCTTCGGCTATCCCGGCGGTTCGGTGCTGCCGATCTATGACGCAATCTTTAAACAGGACACGATCCGCCATATCCTCGTCCGGCACGAACAGGCCGCCGTTCATGCTGCCGAAGGGTATGCCCGCAGCACCGGTCGTACAGGCGTGGTGCTCGTCACCAGCGGTCCCGGCGCCACCAATGCGGTGACTGGCCTGCTCGACGCGCTGATGGACAGCATTCCGCTGGTCTGCCTCACCGGCCAGGTGCCGACCCATCTGATCGGCAACGACGCCTTCCAGGAAGCCGACACCACCGGCATCACGCGCCCGGCGACCAAGCACAACTACCTCGTCAAGAAGTCCGAGGACCTCGCCCGGGTGGTACACGAGGCGTTTTACGTCGCCCGTAGCGGCCGGCCCGGCCCCGTCGTGATCGATCTTCCCAAGGACATACTGATCGCCAAGGCGCCATACCAGGGCGTGCCCGAAGCGCCGCATCGCAGCTATCGCCCGGTGACGCATCCCGACCCCGCGCAGATCGTCCGCGCAGTCGCCGCCATGAAGCAGGCCAAGCGTCCCGTCGTGTATTTCGGTGGGGGCGTGATCAACGCAGGCGTGGCGGCGAGCGACGCATTGACCCGCCTGGTCCGCAAGACCGGCTTTCCCTGCACCGGCACCCTGATGGGCCTCGGGGCCTATCCCAGCAACGACCCGCAATTCCTCGGGATGCTCGGGATGCACGGCACCTACGAGGCTAACCTCGTCATGCACGGGTGCGACGTCATGCTCAACGTCGGTGCCCGCTTCGATGACCGCGTGACCGGTCGGATCAACGCGTTCAGCCCGGACTCGACCAAGATCCACGTCGATATCGATCCGTCCTCCATCAACAAGAACGTCCGCGTGGACATTCCCATCATCGGCGACGCCGGCGTGGTGCTGGAGGCCCTGCTCGCCGCCTGGGACGCCGATCCGACCCCGTCCGAGAGCCAGGCGGTCGCCGGCTGGTGGCGCCAGATCGCCGAATGGCGCGGTGTCGATTGCCTGAAGTTCACCCAGACCAGGGATCGCGGCGGCATCATCAAGCCGCAATACGCCATTCAGCGCCTGTACGAGCTCACCCGCGAGACCGGCCGCGAGACCCTCATCAGCACCGAGGTCGGCCAGCACCAGATGTGGGCCGCACAGTATTTTAAGTTCGACAAACCGAACCAGTGGATGACGAGCGGCGGCCTTGGCACCATGGGTTACGGCCTGCCAGCCGCCATGGGCGTGCAGATCGCACACCCCGACGCCTTGGTGATCGACATTGCCGGCGAGGCCAGCATCCTGATGAACATCCAGGAGATGGCGACGCTGGCGCAGTATCGCCTGCCGGTGAAGGTGTTCATCCTGAATAACCAGTACATGGGTATGGTGCGCCAGTGGCAGGAACTGCTGCACGGCGGCCGTTATTCCGAAAGCTATTCCGAGGCCCTGCCTGATTTCGTGCGCCTCGCCGAAGCCTTCCACGGTGTCGGCATGCGAGCCGAAAGCGTCGATCAACTCGATGACGTCATTCGCGAGATGATTGCCTGCCCCAAGGCGGTGATCGCCGATATCTGTGTCGATCAGAAGGAAAACGTCTACCCGATGATCCCGAGCGGTGCCGCGCACAACGAGATGATCCTTGGCGCCGGCCACGGACGTCACGCTGCCGAGATCACCGACGAAGGATTGGTCCTGGTCTAGGATTGCCCGCTATGGCCGCTCCCATCGATTCATCCAATCGTTCCGCTACCATTTCCGTACTGGTGGAGAACGAGGCCGGCGTGCTCGCGCGCGTGATCGGGCTGTTCTCCGGCCGCGGCTACAACATCGACAGCCTGACCGTGGCCCCGGTCGAGGACGAGCGGGGCCGCAGTCGCATCAACATCGTGACATCGGGCACCGAGATGGTCATCGAGCAGATCAAGGCCCAGCTCGACCGCCTCGTGCCGGTTCATCGCGTCGCCGACCTCACCCGCGAGGGGCCGCACATCGCGCGGGAAATGGCCCTGATCAAGGTTTGCTCCACCGGTAACGACCGCGCGGAAGCGCTCCGTCTGGCCGATGCCTTCCGTGCCCGCGTGGTGGACGCCACTATCGGCAGCTTCGTGTTCGAGATGACCGGCAGCACGGACAAGCTCGACGCCTTCGTGGATCTGATGCGCCCGCTCGGCCTCGCCGAAGTCTCGCGCACCGGCGTCGCCGCGATTGCCCGAGGCACCCGGGTCATCTGATCGCCCAACTTCATACGCTGGCACGGCCAACGTACCCAAGATTTGCCATAAACTGAGGAACTCTGAGATGCGTGTTTATTACGATCGCGACGCCGACGTGAATCTGATCAAAGCCAAAAAGGTCGCGATCATCGGCTACGGTAGCCAGGGCCATGCCCATGCGCTGAACCTCAAGGATAGCGGCGCCACCGATCTCGTGGTCGGCCTGCGCGCGGGCTCCGCCGGTATCGCCAAGGCTGAGACGGCTGGCTTGCGCGTCATGGGTCCGGGTGAAGCCGCCAAGTGGGCCGATGTGGTCATGGTGCTGACACCGGACGAGGGCCAGGGCGACCTGTATCGTGAGCATCTCGGCCCCAACATGCGCCCCGGCACTGCCATGGCGTTCGCGCACGGGCTGAACATTCACTTCAACCTGCTCGATCCCCGTGCCGACATCGACGTGTTCATGATCGCCCCCAAGGGGCCCGGCCACACCGTCCGCAGTGAGTATCAGCGTGGCGGCGGCGTGCCCTGCCTGGTGGCCGTGGCGCAGGACCCCAGCAGCAATGCGCTGGAAATCGCGCTCTCCTACGCCAGCTCCATCGGCGGCGGCCGCGCCGGCATCATCGAGACCACCTTCAAGGAAGAATGCGAGACCGACCTGTTCGGCGAGCAGGTCGTGCTCTGTGGCGGCCTCGTGGAGCTCATCAAGGGCGGCTTCGAGACGCTGGTCGAGGCCGGGTATGCCCCCGAGATGGCGTATTTCGAGTGCCTCCACGAAGTGAAGCTGATCGTGGACCTCATCTATGAGGGCGGCATCGCCAACATGAACTACTCGATCTCGAACACGGCCGAATACGGCGAATACGTCACTGGCCCGCGCATCATCACCGACGAGACCCGCGCCGAGATGCGCCGCGTTCTGGCTGACATCCAGAGCGGCCGTTTCGCGCGCGACTGGATGCTGGAGAACAAGGTCAACCAGAGCAGCTTCAAGGCCACCCGCCGCCGCAGCGCCGAACACCAGATCGAACAAGTCGGCGCGAAACTGCGCGCGATGATGCCGTGGATCGCGAAGAACGCGTTGGTCGATAAGGCGAAGAACTAAGGGAGGCAAGGCGAGGGGGCGCTGCCCCCTCGACCCCCGCCAGGGAAGGTCCCTGGACGCCAAACCCTTAAGAGAGGGTAGAATGAAGCGGGGGGCTTAGGTATTGGTTCGAACCATTCCCTAAGCCCCCCGCTTCATTCTACCCTGCTTCCTTGGGATAGGGTCCAGGGCCCGGCCCTGGCGGGGTCTGGGGCAGCGCCCCAGCACTTGCCTTCCTTACTTCCTTTCGCCGTATGGAGACCCAACGATGTCCCTTCCCGAATCCACTGGCCCATTGCGCGGGGTTCGCGTGCTTGATTTGACGCGGGTTTTGGCGGGGCCGACCTGCACTCAGATGTTGGGGGACATGGGTGCGGAGGTGATTAAGATTGAGCGTCCTGGGGCGGGGGATGACACGCGCGGGTTTGCGCCGCCGGTGATGCCGGGAACGGGGGAGAGTGCTTATTTTGTTGGGGTGAACCGGAACAAGCGGTCGGTGACGTTGGACATTGCGACGGCCGAGGGGCAGGCGTTGGTGCGTCGGCTGATCGCGGACAGTGATATTCTGGTGGAGAATTTCAAGGTTGGGGCTTTGGCCAAGTATGGTCTGGGGTATGATCAGTTGCATCGGGATTTTCCGGGGCTGATTTACTGTTCGATTACTGGGTTTGGCCAGACGGGTCCGTATGCGGCGCGGCCGGGCTATGACAGTTTGATCCAGGCGATGGGCGGCGTGATGTCCTTGACTGGGGAGCCGGAGGGGTTGCCGCAGAAGGTTGGCATTCCGGTGGCCGATGTTTTTGCCGGATTATATGGCTGCATCGGCGTATTGGCGGCGTTGCGGCATCGGGAAGCGACCGGGATTGGCCAGCAGGTTGATATTGGCATGTTGGACACGCATGTGGCGTGGTTGGCCAATCAGGGGATGAATTACCTGGCGACCGGGGAAAACCAACCGCGTTTG
>JANXXW010000031.1 GCA_025350425.1 Rhodospirillales bacterium | reverse complement strand
GCCTGGATCGCGCCCACCGCGGTGCTGATCGGCAACGTGACGGTAGGCGAGCAGAGCGGCATTTGGTTCCACTGCGTGTTGCGCGGCGACACCAACTTCATCCGCATCGGTGCGCGCACCAACATCCAGGATGGCACCATAATTCATGTCAACGCGGCTGAGTTCGCGACCATCATCGGCGACGATGTGACGGTCGGCCACGCCGCCATCATCCACGCCTGCACGCTGCATAACCGGGCCTTCGTCGGTATGGGTGCAACGATACTTGACGGCGCGGTGATCGAGGAAGGCGGGATGCTTGCGGCGGGCGGCCTGCTGACACCGAACAAGCGGATTGGCCCGAACGAGTTGTGGCAGGGATCGCCGGCCAGGCTGGCCCGGGTGATGGACCATGCGGAACGCACGCGCTTTGATCACAACGCGATCCACTATGTCGAGTTGGCCGCGCGCTATCTGAAGAGTGAAAGCGGACGGGGCTGAAACGGCGGCAACGCCGCCGATATCGAACTGATATGAAACGGTCGAAAGATAATCAGTTGCCTAGCTTTAAGCTTCTCTCGGCGGCGCTCCTCGCCGCAATGGTTGCCGGTTGTGCGGTCACGCCGCTGCCCGACACGGCGCGTATTTTGCCCGGCGCGTTCGGCAGCAACGAAGATCCTGAAACCACGGCGATCAACCTGTCGTCGTGGGCCCTGGCATTGCCATCGCGAACCCGGAACGACCCAGGAGATGCCGCGCGGGCTACGGCTTCGGTCGATTTTCTGGCAGGGGATCTGTATGCCAATCCCCGGTTCCAGGATATTTCACCGGTATACAAGCAGCAGATGCTGAATGCGCGGACTGAGGTGCGGCAGGCGCTCGGTATAGTCCCGGGTGCGCTTTCGCAGGAGGTCGTGAACCGGCTGCTTACCGCCGGCAACGCCATCGCAGCGGGCGATCATGCCGGCACGCTGGCGGCCCTCGACACTCCGGTATTCACCTACGGGCCGGAGCAGACCCTGGCATTGCTGAACGATCTTCCGCCGCTGCCCATCGCCAATGTGGCAACAGCGCATGTCGGTGCCGTCTATCTGCACACGAACGGCAGTTGCGGATTCACCTGTGACTAGGCAAGCGGGCGTGGGTGTGGCGTTCTGCCGGCTCCAGACCAGGAGCCTGCGATGCCAGCCAAGCCCATCTTCCGCCCCAAGCCCAACGCGATCGAAGCCCTGTTCGGACGCCGCCATGCCGTGATCGGCGTGATCCATTCGCATGCGCTGCCGGGATCGCCGGACTATGACGGCGAAAGTATGGACGCGCTGGTGGCGTTCGCGGTGGCGGAAGGTACGCGGTATCGCGACGGCGGCGCCGATGGCTTGATCGTGGAGAACCATGGTGACATCCCATTCGCCAAGCCCGACGAACTCGGCCCCGAGACGGCTGCGTGCATGGCGGTAATGACCCGTGCGGTGCGGGAGACGGTCGGCCTGCCCACGGGGGTGAACGTGTTGGCCAATGGCGCGGTGGCCGCACTCGCTGTGGCCAAGGCGGCGGGCGCGAGCTTCGTGCGCGTCAACCAGTGGGCAAATGCCTACGTTGCCAACGAAGGCTTCATTGAGGGTAAGGCGGGAGCCGCGACGCGGTATCGCTCCTGGCTTCGGGCACGTGAGATCAAGATTTTCGCGGATGTGCATGTCAAGCACGGCGCGCACGCCGTGACGGCAGACCGCGCGGTGGCGGAACTGGCGCGCGACGTAGAGTTTTTCGACGCGGATGTGGCCATCGGCACCGGGCAGCGCACCGGCGATGCGGCGTCGCTCGACGAGTTGCGCGCCATAACCGCCGGCACGTCGTTGCCGTTGGCGGTGGGCAGCGGGGTGACGCCCGACAACGTGGGCGACCTGTTCACGCTGGCGGATGCCGTGATCGTGGCGAGCTGGTTGAAGCGGGACGGAGTCTGGTGGAACCCGGTCGATCCCGAGCGGATGGCGGTGTTCATGCAGGCAGTCGCGCGGGCACGGTCCTAGATGGGCAGCAACGCATTTGGCCAACCCCTACTTCGCCGCGAGGATGTGCGGCTACTGACCGGACAGGGACGTTTCACGGCCGACACGGTGCCTACCGGGTCCGTGTTCGCGGCGTTCGTGCGGAGCCCGCACGCCCACGCCGACATTCTCCGCGTCGATTTCACGGCCGCGCTCATGTTGCCGGGTATGATTGCGGCCTATTCGGGGGCCGATATCGCAGCAGACGGGCTTGGCGGCATCCCGGCGGGGGATGATCTCATCCGGCTACCGGGCACGCCCTCGGATCAAGGTTACGCGTATCGGGCGGCGCGGCCGTTGCTGGCGCGCGATCGCGTGCGGTTCGTGGGCGACGGGGTGGCCATGGTGGTGGCCGAAAGCGAAGCGGCGGCGCGAGATGCGGCGGAGGCGGTGGTGGTGGATTACGCCGCGCGACCATGCGTGACAGACACCAAGGGGGCGATCGCCGTCGACGCCCCCCAGGTGTGGGACGCGGCGCCGGGCAATCTGTGTTTCCAGTGGCAGGGCGGCGATGCCGACGCGGTAGCTGCGGCGTTCTCACGGGCGCATCGCGTGGCACGGCTCGAACTGGTGAATAATCGCGTTCACGTCGGAGCGCTCGAGACGCGCGGGGCCGTCGGCTCGTTCGATGCAGGGACCGGGCGATACACGCTGTCCACGGGTTCGCAGATGCCGCATGGCTTGAAGCACGATTTGGCGGAGGCAGTGCTGCACGTGCCACCGGGCGACGTGCGCGTGCTGGTGGCCGATGTCGGCGGCAGTTTTGGGATCAAGAACGCCCTGTATCCGGAGCAGGCGCTGCTGCTGTGGGCGGCGCGTCGTACCAGACGCACGATCGCCTGGATCGGTGAGCGCAGTGACGGGTTCGTGTCCGACTATCAGGCCCGGGACAACGTCTCGGTCGGCGAGCTAGCACTGGATGCAGACGGGCGCTTCCTGGCGCTGCGCGTGAGCACCATAGCCGCAGTGGGGGCCTACCTAGCGCCGAAGGGTCACCTTTCACCGACAGCGAACACTCCTGCGCTGGCCGGCGTCTACCGGCTGCCGGCGATCCACGTGGCAGTGACAGGCGCGTTCAGCCACACGGCGCCGACCGAGGTGTATCGCGGCGCTGGACGGCCGGAGGCGGTGCATCTGCTGGAGCGGCTGGTGGATCATGCCGCACACGAAATCGGCATGGATCGGCTCGAACTGCGGCGGCGCAATCTACTGGGACCGGAGGAACTGCCGTACCAGACCGGCCTCGGGCTCCGCTACGACAGCGGGGATTTCCCAGCAATGCTGGATGCGGCACTTTCCCGTGCAGACTGGGACGGGTGCGCCGGGCGCCGGATTGCGGCTGAGGCGCGAGGCAAGCTGCGCGGGATCGGGCTGGCGCATTATTGCGAGCGCGTGGCTGGTGGTTGGGCCGAGAACGCATGGTTGGAAATGCGTCCGGATGGCCGCGTGACGGTGCTGATCGGTACCATGTCCAACGGGCAAGGGCACGAGACCGCCTACGCGCAATTGGTGGCGGGAGAACTCGGGCTCGATCCCGCCGATGTGGACGTGGTGCAAGGCGATACCGACCGTATTTCGTCAGGACACGGGACCGGCGGCTCGGCTTCGCTGGCGATCGGTGGCGCTGCCCTGGCAGACGCGGCGGTCGATCTGGTGCGGCAGGCGCTGCCGCTCGCGGCGGACGCGCTGGAGGCGGCGAGCGCGGACGTGGCATTCGAGGACGGAATGTTCCGCATCGTCGGCACGGACCGATCCATCGGGTTGCGCCAGGTCGCGGGACGCCTGGGGCAAGGCGATGCACCGCCGTTGTTGGCGGCTGCCGGGTTCTATCAGCCAAGCGGGCCGACCTTCCCCAACGGTTGCCACGTGGCCGAGGTTGAGATCGATCCGGATACGGGGGAATGGAGGCTGGAGCGCTACACCATGTTGCATGATTTCGGGCGGGTGCTGAACCCGATGCTGCTGGAAGGGCAGTTGCAGGGTGGCGTGGCGCAGGGGATCGGGCAGGCGGCATACGAGCGGGTGGTGCATGAGGCGGAGTCGGGTCAGGTGCTGACCGGTTCGTTCATGGATTACCAGCTACCACGCGCTGAAGACCTGCCATCGCTTTCGCTGGTGACGCTGCCGACGCCTTCGCCAAGACACCCGCTCGGGGTGAAAGGCTGTGGCGAGGCGGGTGCGGCGGGTGCGG
>JANXXW010000028.1 GCA_025350425.1 Rhodospirillales bacterium | reverse complement strand
ACCTGGATGACGCTGGAGGCGATTCAGGTTCTTGGCGGCAACGGCTACATCAACGATTACCCGACCGGGCGATTGCTGCGTGACGCGAAGCTTTACGAGATCGGCGCGGGGACATCGGAAATCCGGCGCATGTTGATCGGCCGTGAACTGTTTAAGGAAACCGCCTGATGCGGCTGGAAAGCCTGCTCGATCCGCGTGGCGACGAGTTCCGCGCCAACGCCGACGCGATGCGGGCTGTGGTGGATGATCTGCGTGCGACGGTCGGGCGCACGGCGCTCGGCGGCACGGAAGCCTCCCGGCAGCGTCATGTATCGCGGGGTAAGAAGCTGCCACGCGATCGGGTTGAAGCGCTGCTTGATCCCGGCTCGGCGTTTCTGGAACTCTCGCAACTCGCGGCGCACGGCATGTACGGCGACGAGGTCCCCTCTGCCGGGATCATCACCGGCGTTGGACGGGTGTCGGGCCGCGAATGCGTCATCGTCTGCAATGACGCCACGGTGAAGGGCGGCACCTACTATCCGCTCACGGTCAAGAAGCATCTTCGTGCGCAGGAGATCGCGGCGCAGAACCGGCTGCCATGCATCTATCTGGTGGATTCCGGCGGCGCCAACCTACCGAACCAGGACGAGGTGTTCCCCGACCGCGACCATTTCGGACGCATCTTCTACAATCAGGCCAACATGTCGGCACGTGGCATCGCCCAGATCGCTGTTGTCATGGGGTCCTGCACGGCGGGTGGGGCCTATGTCCCGGCGATGTCTGACGAGAGCATCATCGTCAAGGAGCAGGGCACCATCTTCCTGGCCGGGCCGCCTTTGGTGAAGGCTGCAACCGGTGAGATCGTGACGGCTGAGGATCTGGGTGGGGCCGACCTGCACAGCCGCGTCTCGGGTGTGACCGACCATTTCGCCGAGAACGACGCGCACGCGCTGGGTCTGGCGCGGCGCATCGTCGGCAATCTCGGCGTCGCGTCGCGCGCGGAGATCGCGATGCGAACGCCGGTGGCGCCGCGCTACGATGCGCGGGAGTTGTATGGAGTGATCCCGGCCGACAAGCGGCATCCGTACGATGTGCGGGAGGTCATCGCCCGCATCGTCGATGACAGCGCGTTGGACGAGTTCAAGCGCCTGTATGGGCCGACGGTGGTCACGGGGTTCGCGCATATCTGGGGTTTCCCAGTCGGTATCGTCGCCAATAACGGCATACTCTTCAGCGAGAGCGCGCAGAAGGCGGCGCATTTCATCGAACTATGCGCGCAACGGCGTATCCCGCTGGTGTTTTTGCAGAACATCACGGGCTTCATGGTGGGCCGCAAATACGAGGCGGGCGGGATCGCAAAGGACGGGGCCAAGATGGTGACGGCGGTGGCGACGGCGGCGGTGCCGAAATTCACCGTCATCATCGGCGGCAGTTTTGGCGCCGGCAATTACGGCATGTGCGGGCGGGCCTACTCGCCGCGTTTCCTGTGGATGTGGCCGAACGCACGGATATCCGTGATGGGCGGCGAGCAGGCTGCGAGCGTGTTGGCCACGGTCCGACGCGACGGCATGGAGGCGCGCGGACAAAGCTGGTCCGCCGAGGACGAGAATGCGTTCAAGGCGCCGGTGCGGGAGCAATACGAGACGCAGGGGCATCCGTACTACGCGAGTGCCCGACTATGGGACGACGGGGTGATCGATCCCGCCGACACGCGGCGCGTGCTGGGTCTCGGGCTGGCCGCGGCGATGAACGCCCCGATCACAGAGACGCGCTTCGGCGTGTTCCGGATGTGACATAAATGTTCCGCAAATTGCTGATCGCCAACCGTGGTGAGATCGCCTGCCGTGTGATCCGCACCGCCCGACGCATGGGGATTACGACCGTCGCGGTGTTTTCCGACGCGGACGCGTATTCGCTGCACGTGGAGATGGCCGACGAGGCGTATCGCATTGGCCCCGCACCGGCCCGCGAAAGCTATCTGCGCGGTGACATCATACTCGACGTGGCGCGGCGGGCAGGGGCGGACGCCCTGCACCCCGGCTACGGCTTCCTGTCGGAGAACGCCGGTTTTGCGGAAGCGTGCGCGGAGGCGGGCGTGGTGTTCGTGGGGCCACCGCCGGGCGCGATCCGGGCCATGGGCGGTAAGTCGGAGGCCAAAGCGCTGATGGAGCGCGCCGGGGTGCCGCTGGTGCCGGGCTATCATGGCACAGCCCAGGATTCTGCGACGTTGCGGCAGGCAGCGCTGACGATTGGGTTTCCGGTGCTGATCAAGGCTTCGGCCGGAGGCGGCGGCAAGGGGATGCGGATCGTCGAACGGGCGGAAGACCTCGAGGATGCCATCGCCGGGGCCAAGCGCGAGGCGGCGAGTTCGTTTGGGGACGACCGGGTACTGATAGAGCGGTACCTCCAACACCCCCGGCACATCGAGGTGCAGGTGTTCGCTGACACCCACGGCAACTGCGTCAGCCTGTTCGAGCGTGACTGTTCGATCCAACGGCGGCACCAAAAGGTGATCGAGGAGGCTCCGGCGCCCGGCATGACGGAGGAGCGGCGACGCGCGATGGGCGACGCTGCCGTCGCGGCGGCACGCGCCGTCGATTACGTCGGCGCGGGGACGGTAGAGTTCATCGTGGAGGGGAGCGGATTCCACTTCATGGAGATGAACACGCGGCTTCAGGTGGAGCATCCCGTCACGGAGGCGATCATCGGCCAGGACCTCGTGGAGTGGCAGCTGCGCGTTGCGGCGGGTGAGCGGCTACCGCTGCTGGCGGACCAGCTTGCCATCTCGGGTCATGCGTTCGAGGCACGGGTTTACGCTGAGGACCCGGGGCGGGACTTCATGCCGTCGGTCGGCGTGCTGTCGCATCTGCGGGCGCCGGAGGGCGTTCGCGTCGATTCCGGTGTACGGGAAGGCGACCGGATCGGGTCGGACTACGATCCTATGATTGCCAAGCTGATCGTGCATGGACCGACGCGGGAGGCGGCGTTGGATCGGTTGTCGCAGGCGCTGCGGGAATACGAGGTTGTGGGAGTACGGACCAACCTTGGCCTGCTCCGGCGGCTGGCCGGGCATCCCGCGTTTCGGGCAGGCGAGGTGGAGACCGGTTTCATCGCGGCGCATCCAGAGGTGCTGGGCGAGGACGACGTTATTGCGACGAAGGTTGTCGCGGCGGCCGCACTGACGGTGCTGGCACCGCGGGACGCCGTAAGTCCGTGGGATCTTGGCGATGCGTGGCGGATGAACCTGGAGGGTTGGCGCACGATCCATCTGCGGTCTGGCGACGGCAATGTCGTGGTGCGCGCCGGGAGGGCGCCGGGCGGGTGGCGGCTGGACTGTGGCGCCATCTCGTGCACGGCCTCGCTGGAGGCTGGCGTGCTGCGCCTCGATGGCTTGGTCCAGGCGATACGAACGCGGCGCCTGGCAGACCAGATCGCTGTGTTCGACGCTGGCGGGACAGTGCTGTTCGACATCATTGATCCACTGGCGCCGCCGGTCGGAGCGGTTGTGGGAGGCGGGCGGGTGCTGGCGCCGATCCCTGGCCGGGTCGTGGCGGTGCTCGTCGCGACGGGCGACGCGGTTCGCAAGGACCAGAAACTGGTGGTGGTCGAGGCCATGAAGATGGAGAACGA
>JANXXW010000027.1 GCA_025350425.1 Rhodospirillales bacterium | reverse complement strand
CTCTGACGTTGTCCGGGTGAGCGTCGCTGTACGGGTCATGTTCACGGAGGGGTAGCCGAAATCCGATCGCGGCGCGACCCTCACGGATAATTCGGCCGCCAGGCATCCTCACGACCGCGCACGCGGGGACCTACCAGCATGTCCCATGGGCTCGGCATCTCACCCACGGGCACGTGGATCAGTGCTGGGCGGCGCGCGGCGATGGCGTCTCCCAGGCTCCGTTCCAGTTGTTCGGCATCCCGCGCGAGATAGGTCGCCACCCCAAAACTATCGCCGAACTTCACGAAGTCCGGGTTGGCGAGGTCGCAGGCGATCAGGCGGTTGCCGAATTGCTCCGCCTGGATGCGGCGCACGTTGCCGAAGGCGCCATCGTCGAACACGATCGCCACCAGCGGCAGGTTGTGTCGCATCGCTGTTGCCAACTCCTGCGCCTGGTACATGAAGCCGCCATCGCCCGAGATCGACACCACGGCCCGCTCCGGCAACGCCGCCTGCGCGCCGAGCGCCGCCCCGAACGCCCAGCCGAGGTTGTCCTGGTAGCCACAGGAGAGATAGCGGCGCGGCCCGTCCACTGGAAACGCCAGCCGCCCGACGAAGCCCACCTGGGTCACGTCCTCCACCACGATACCATCCGCCGGCAAGGCGGCGCGGATGGCGCGCAGGAAACCCATCTGCGGCTCCTGCCGGGTCAGGCGTTCCGCAAACCACGCCTGGGCCACCGCCACGTCCTCACGCGGCTTGCGAGCGAGATTGTGCCGGGGCAGCCGTTTCAGCAATTCACGCAATGCCGGCGCCGCATCGGCGACGATGCTGCAATCCGGACGGCGGAAACGGGTCGCCTCCTCCGGATCGACATCGATCCGCACGATCTTGAGGTCCGCGTCCGTGCCCCATGCCGACTGTTGCTGGTGCAGCCGGGTGCCGATTCCGAGCACCGCGTCAGCGTCCTTCCAAAGCCGGTAGCCAACCGGGACCGCGGCCGCGAGACGGTGCAGGGTCGGGATCGCGCCCTTGCCGCGCCGGTAGGTCACCACCGGTGCCTCGAGCATTTCAGCCAGCGCCAGCAACTCCGGCCCGGCATTGAGCGCTCCTCCGCCCGCGACGATGATCGGGTGCTTGGCGGCACCCAGGATGCGCGCCGCCTGCTCGACCGCGTCCTCATCGACCGGCGGTGTCCAAGGCGCCATGGGGTCGGCGAGAGCGGCAGTACCCCGCCTGCCCCATACGTCGATGGCGCATTCCAGCGCGACGGGCCGCGTCCGGCCGCTCAGGGCGCGATGCAGTGCGTCGGCCACGACCTCGGACGCCTCGGCCGCGCCGCCGATGCGGGCGGCGAACTTGGTCAGATGCCGCAACAGGCCGAGTTGGTCGGGGATCTCATGCAGGTGCCCAAAGGCGCGGTCGATGCTGTCGGAGGGAATCTGCCCGATCAGCGCCAGCACCGGCAGCCCCGCAGCATACGCGTTCAGCAGCGCCGCCGAGGCGTTCAGCATTCCTGGCCCCGGTACCACGGAGAACGCCTGCGGGCGTCCGGTCGCCATCGCCGCCCCCAGCGCCATGTAGGCCGCCGTCTGCTCATGCCGCGTGTGCAGCACCCGCATCCGTCCGTCGGAGCGGTGGATCGCGTCAAACAGATGGTCGTTGTGGACACCAGGCAGGGCGTAGATCTGGTCGATTCCGTGCCGCAACAGGCTCTCGACGGTGGCTTCGGCGGTGGTCATCCGTTGCATACGCGGTCATCCCAACAGTGCATTTGACAGTCTTTCCACCGCCACCCTACACCATCGCAAGGTCGGAAAGCCGTGGGCAACACGGCGCCTCCATGCAAGGGAAACGCCATGTCCAAATCTCGCGTCGCGCTGCTGATGGCCACCGTCGCGGCGGTGGCACTTGCGGCTCCCGCCTCGGCCGACACGATCCATGTCGGCGTCACCATCTCGATGACCGGCCCCGCCGCCTCGCTCGGGATACCGCAGCGCAACTCCATCGCGCTGCTCCCCAGGGAAGTGGCCGGGCAGACCGTCGAATACACCGTATTGGATGATGCGTCGGACACCACCAAGGCAGTGGCCAACATGCGCAAGCTGATTGCCGAGGATCATGCCGATGCCATCATCGGCAGTTCCACAACCCCCGCCTCGATGGCGATGATCCCCGTGGCCGCCGAGGCGCACGTGCCGCTGATCTCGCTTGCCGCGTCGTCCGCACTGATCTCGCCCATGGATGCCGAGCGCAAATGGGTGTTCAAGGTGCCGCAGAACGATAGCCTGATGGCGGCCGCCATCGCCGACCACATGGCCACGAACGGTATCAAGACGGTCGCCTTCATCGGCTTCAACGACTCCTATGGCGATGGCTGGCTGAACGAGTTCACCAAGGTGGCGACTGCGAAGGGCATCAAGATCGTGGCGACCGAGCGGTTCGCGCGCGCCGATACCAGCGTGACCGGCCAGGTGCTGAAGGTGATGGCCGCCAAGCCCGACGCGGTTCTGATCGCCGGCGCCGGCACCCCCGCCGCGTTGCCGCAGAAAACGCTGCACGAGCGCGGCTACACCGGGAAATATTACCAGACCCACGGTGTCGCGAATAATGACTTCCTGCGCGTCGGCGGCAAGGATGTGGAAGGCACCATCCTGCCCGCTGGCCCGGTTCTGGTCGCGAGCGAACTCGCCGATGGAAACCCGATCAAGGCGAAGGCGCTGGATTACGTGCAACGTTACGAGGCAGCAAACGGCCCCGGCTCGGTCGCGACCTTCGGTGCCCACGCCTACGATGCGGCAACGCTGTTGGACGCGGCGATCCCCGAAGCGCTGAAGCACGGCAAACCCGGCACCGCCGAGTTCCGCGCCGGGTTGCGGGACGGGATGGAAAACCAGAAAAACCTCGTGCTGACCCATGGCATCGCGACCACGACTCCCGAGAACCATAACGGCTTCGACGAGCGCGCCCGCGTGATGGTGACCATCGAGAACGGCAAGTGGAAACCGCTGCCCTGACGCCTCGCGCCACCACGCCGTGACGGAGTAGTGGACTCCACGATATTCCTGATCCTGGTCCAGGATGGTGTCGTCAACGGCGCCATTTACGCCTTGCTGGCGCTGAGCCTCGTGCTGGTATTCGCCGTGACGCGGATCATCCTCATCCCGCAAGGCGAGTTCGTGGCCTATGGCGCGCTCACCTACGCGGCGTTGGACACCGGGCAGTTGCCCGGCAGCGTGTGGCTGCTGGCGGCACTCGGGGTCGCGGCGTTCCTCGCCGGGCTGTGGGCGATGCGCCGGACCTTCGCCGTGCGGGAGTTGCTGTGGCTGGTCGCGCAGACGCTGGTTTTGCCGGCAGTGGTGACCGCGATTGCGGTTCTGCTGGCGCCCCGCAAGCCGGGTGTCGCGGTCGAGGCGTTGCTGGCCATCGCCATCGTCGCCCCCATGGCTCCGCTCACCTACCGCATCGCCTTCGCGCCGTTGGCCCAGGCCTCCGTGCTGGTGCTGCTGATCGCATCCGTGGGGGTGCATCTGGTGCTCGGCAGCCTCGGCCTGGTATTCTTTGGCCCGGAAGGCTCCCGCGCCACCGGCTTCTCCGATTCGAGCTTCTCGGTGGGCGACCTCACCATGCAGGGCCAGGCGATCTGGATCGTCGGCCTGACGCTCGGCCTGATGGCGGCGCTGTACGCCTGGTTCGAAGGCACCCTGTCCGGCAAGGCGCTGCGCGCCACGGCGGTGAACCGGCTGGGTGCGCGCCTGGTGGGCATTCCAACCGCGCAGTCGGGCCTGATCGCATTCACACTGGCCGGCCTGATCGGCGCCCTGTCCGGCATCCTCATCGCGCCACTCACGACCGTGTATTACGACAGCGGATTCCTGATTGGGTTGAAGGGCTTTGTGGCCGCCATCATCGGCGGCCTCGCCAGCTACCCGGTGGCGGCATTGGCGGCGGTGGCGGTCGGCGTGCTGGAGAGCTTCTCCTCGTTCTGGGCCAGCGCGTTCAAGGAGGTCATC
>JANXXW010000018.1 GCA_025350425.1 Rhodospirillales bacterium | reverse complement strand
GGTCCGGCAACTGCCCGTGCAGGGCCTGCCGCAGCTTGTCCCGGTCGAGCTCTCCCTCCAGCCCGGCCATGACGATGGTGGCGACCGCGTTGCCGATCATGTTCACCAGCGCGCGGGCCTCGCTCATGAAGCGGTCGATCGCCAACACCAGCACGATGCCGGCCACCGGCACCTTGCCGTCAAGCGTCGAGAGGGTCGCGGCCAAAGTGATGAACCCGCCGCCGGTGACGGCCGCGGCGCCCTTCGAGGTCAGCAGCAATACGCCCAGGATGATCGCGTAGTCGCCCCAGCTCAGTGGGATGTTCAGCGCCTGGGCGATGAAGGTGATGGCCATCGTGAAGTAGATCGAGGTGCCGTCGAGATTGAAGGCGTAGCCGAGCGGCACCACGAGGCCCACCAGCGGGCGGGGGCAGCCCATGTTCTCCAGCTTGGCCATCAAGATCGGCAGCGCGGCTTCCGAGGAACTGGTGCCGAGGACGATGAAGAACTCCTCGCGCAGATACTTCATCAGCTTGATCATGTTGAGCCCGGTCATGCCGAGCACCAGGGACATGATGCCGAAGATGAATACCGCGCAGGTGATATAGAAACACAGCATGAGGTAGCCGAGATTGGCGAGCGAGCCGATGCCGTAGCGGCCGATGGTGAAGGCCATGGCGCCGAACGCGCCGATCGGTGCCACATACATGATCATTCCGATCACCCCGAACAGCGCAGCGCCAGCTTCGTCGAGCACCCGCAGCACGCCGCGTCCGCGCTCACCGAGATGGGCCAGGCCGAGGCCGAAAAGCACGGCGAAGAACAGCACCGGCAGGATGTCGCCCTTGGCGAAAGCGCCGACGATGGTGTCGGGGATGATCGCCAGCAGGAACTGCGCGGTGGTCTGGTGGACGCTGGTGTAGTTGGCGACCAATTTGGGATCGAGCGACGCCGGGTTGATGTTGAGGCCGGCGCCGGGATGGAAGAGATGGCCGACGATCAGGCCGATCAGCATGGCGATGGTCGTCATGATTTCGAAGTAGACGATCGCCTTTAAACCGATGCGGCCGACCTCGGAGGTGTTCGTGAGCTTGCCGATGCCCACCACGACGGTGATGAAGATGATCGGCGCGATCATCATGCGGACCAGCTTCACAAACGCGTCGCCCAGCGGCTGCATCTGCACCGCGATGTCGGGATAGTAGTGGCCGAGCGCCACACCAATCAGGACGGCAATCAGAACCTGGATATAAAGCGATTTCGACGCACGAGCCTGGATCACAGACGTAAACTCCCAAGACGGGCGTCTGGCGCCCTTTCCGATCTTCGACACCGCGGATATCGTGCGCGTCCGATCTTCATAAGGGCTTTTCTCATGGCCGACTACGTCATCCCCGCGCCACAAGTCGCGGCAGCTCCCGTCGTCGGCGGCGGCCTGTTTCCGGTGCGCCGTATCTTCTGCGTGGGCCGCAACTACGCCGAGCACGCGCGCGAGATGGGCTCCGATCCCGACCGCGAGCCGCCGTTCTTCTTCACCAAGCCCGCCGATTCGCTGGTGACCGGCGGCGCCGACATGCCCTACCCGACCGAGACCAACAGCCTGCATCACGAGATGGAGTTGGTGGTCGCCCTCGGCACCGGCGGCGCGGACATCGCCGAGGAAGATGCGCTGAAGCACGTGTGGGGCTATGCGGCCGGCCTCGACATGACACGGCGCGACCTGCAGGACGAGGCCAAGAAGACCAGGCGCCCCTGGGACATGAGCAAGGGCTTCGACCACTCGGCCCCGATCGGCATGCTGGTGCCCGCATCGCACTTCCCAGACCCGACACGGGGCAAGCTGGAATTGCGGGTGAACGGCGCGGTGCGGCAGAGTTCGGATCTGTCCAAGCTGATCTGGAGCGTGGCTGAAACCATCGCCTACCTGTCCAGGCTGGTGCGGCTGGCTCCGGGCGACCTGATCTTTACCGGCACGCCCGAGGGCGTGGCCGCCGTGGTCAGGGGCGATGTGCTGGAAGGCGTGGTCGAGGGCGTGGGTACGCTCAGGACGAAGATCGTCTAGCCGCCGAGATAGGCGGCGATCACCTTCGGGTCCTCAGCGATGACGGCCGCCGGGCCCTCCAGCACGATGCGCCCGGTTTCCAGGACATAAGCGTAATCCGCCACCTCCAGCGCCGCGGAAGCATTCTGCTCGACCAGCAGGATGGTGGTGCCCTCACGTTTCAGGTCGGCGATAATGCCGAAGATTTCCTCCACGAACAGTGGCGCCAAGCCCATGCTGGGCTCGTCCAGCAACAGCAGCCGGGGTGCGCCCATCAAGGCGCGGCCGAGCGCCAGCATCTGCTGCTCGCCGCCCGACATCAGCCCTGAGACCTGGCGTAGCCGCTCCCGCAGGCGCGGGAAGCGGGCCAGCACCGCCTCTCGCCGCCGCGCGATCTCGGTCTGGTCATGGCTCAACCAGGCGCCGACCGTGAGGTTCTCGTCCACCGAAAGCTCGGCGAAGATCTGCCGCCCCTCCGGCACCTGCAACATGCCACGCGCGGCGACGCGATGCGCCCGCATCCCCGTGATGTCGGCGCCATCGAGCAACACCCGCCCGCTGCGCGGCCGCATCAGGCCCGACAACACGCGCATGATCGTGGTCTTGCCGGCCCCGTTGGCGCCGATCAGGCAAACCACCTGCCCTTCGGCCACGTTGAGGTCGATGCCCTTGACCGCGACAGTGCGGCCATAGGCGACCGTCAATTGCTCCACGACCAGGCTGCTCATCGGGACGTCCTGGCGAGACGCGCGGCGACCTTAGGGCCGAGATAGGCTTCGATCACCGCAGGCTCGCGCCGTACGACATCGGGCGGACCCTCGAATATGCGCCGGCCGAAGTTGAACACGGTCACTGCGTCCGAGATGCCCATCACGAATCCCATATCGTGCTCCACCAGCAGCACCGTGGCGCCGAAGCTTCCAAGACGGCGGACGAGTGCCCCGAGTGCTACGGTTTCGGCGGGGTTCATCCCGGCAGCCGGTTCGTCCAGCAGCAGCAATCGCGGTTCCGGCGCCATGGCGCGGGCGATCTCCAGGCGGCGCTGGTCGCCGTAGGACAACGCACCCGCGCGCAACTCCGCCATATCGGCCAACCCAACCAGATCAAGCGCTGCGCGTGCGCGAGAGACGGCCGCGCGTTCGGCACGCCGAAACCCCGGCAGGCGCAGCACCACGCCGAACAGGCCGGTCGCGTCGCAGGTGTGCAGGCCGGTCAGCACGTTCTCCAGCACCGTCATGGACCCGAAAACACGGATGTTCTGGAAGGTGCGGCCCATGCCGAGCGCCGCGCGACGGTCTGGCGGCAGGCGCGTGACGTCCACGCCGCCGAACCAAATCGTGCCGGCACTGGGCGTCACCAGCCCGGAGATCAGGTTGAACAGCGTGGTCTTACCGGCGCCGTTGGGGCCGATCACCGCGTGGATGCCGCCCTCGGCCACACGCAGATTGACCGCGTCTACCGCGACCAGCCCGGCATAACGACGGGTCAGCCCGGTCGTCTCGAGCAACAGGCTCACGCGGCGCGCCGCCGCATCCGCCAGGCAAACACGCCGTTCGGCAAGAACAGCACCGCCAGCACGATAATGACCCCGTTGAACACGAGTCGCAGATCGGACACGCCGCGCAGCAACTCAGGCAGCAGCGTGAGGGCAGCCGCTCCAAGCACCGGCCCCAGCGGGGTGCCTATGCCACCGAGCAGCGCGAAGGACAGGATAGTGACAGCTGGCTGGAAACCATACTCGTTCGGGCCGATGAAGCTCGATACATGGGCACTGAGCGCCCCGGCGAGCCCGGCCAGCACGGCAGAGGCCAGCAGCGCGCCCATCCTGTAGCGGCGGATGTTGACGCCCATCACCTGCGCCGCGGTCTCGTCCTCGCGCATGGCCTCCATCGCGCGACCGATCCGGCTGCGGCCGACCAGCCAGAGTGCCAGCACGGCAAGCGCCAGCAGGCCATAGATCATCCACGTCTGCGCCCGTTCCGGAATGCCGGACAGGCCGAGCGCGCCG